>CAYVIQ010000049.1:0-4907 GCA_964451595.1 Candidatus Woesearchaeota archaeon | reverse complement strand
CGGACCTCGGTCTACTCGGTGTAAACGAGTCGTCTTAGCCGTTGGACTAATGGACCATAATAAAAAATACAATTTTATGACTTTTAAGCTTTTTCTTTTCCCGATTGCTAGAAATGTGTGAGAAACCCGCTAGAAGTTTTCAAGGGATAATTTCCGGTCCAAAATACTTTTCAAATTCAAAATCATTCTCTAAAACAATTCCTTCAGAAATCAAATTCTTTATTTCAGAAAGTTTCTCTTTCAAAGAATTAATCAAACAAATGATTGTTTTACAAACTAATTCTTCACCTTCCTTCGGCCAAAGCTTCGCGTAATGTGAATACAAACATCTCCCTCCACAAATATCAAAAACATCACAATTTTTACACTCAAAACCCTCACAATGAATTTCTTTTTCAACCCCTTTTTCTACCGAACCACAATAAAAGTTCTTAACTGAATTCATAATTGGACAAGCCGACAAATCCCCTTTAGTATTTATTGAAAAATTTGCGTAACCTGAACCACATTGCAATTTAGATTTTTTATTATAATACAAATTATCGAAAATTCCCAAGAAAGGATAGAGTCTCAAAACTTTCTTTTCTTTAATCATCGTCTCAATCCAAAAATCAATCAAATCAGAAACAGATTTATTATATTCTTCAACAAATTTAGAAAACTTGATAAAATCAAAATCATTTTTATAAAAACCTGCATCAATCTGCCAATGCACAGAATCAAAAATTCCCAAATCCAAAATATATTTAATTTGTTCAAAAATATCAGAGTGAAAATTGCTAACAACCATTCGCGCAACAATTTCTCCAGAATAACCCTTATCTCTTAAACATTTAAGATTTTTCAAAACTAAATCATGGGTTCCAATTCCCCGATTTGAATCAGTTCTTTCTTTATCTCCATCAATAGAAACTAACATTTTATCTAATCTCTTAATATATTCAAAGGGAATTTTGTCCAAAAGTTTTCCATTTGTTTGCATACAAAACCTAATATCAGATTTCTCAAAACCATCCAGGATCTCCTTCATTTTAGAAAAATTCACTAAAGGTTCCCCCCCATAAAAAATAAGTGTGTCGCCCGATTTCAAAAATTTCTTTAATTTATCAACAGAGACCTCAGAATCAAAAGGGATTTTATCATCATAATCCCATTTCTTTTCCAAACCATTTTCAAACTCTTGCATAGACTTTTCATAACAATATTTGCATTGTGAATTGCATCTTTCTGTTAATATGATATGATAATACATATTTCGAATATAAAATTTCAGTATATAAATGTTTAAATAATTTGAGTAATAATACATCTTATGGTAGAAAAAAATGAAAAATTAGAAATAAAACAAAAACCTTCTAAAAATTATTTTAGAACATTTATTGTAACAGGAGGAATAACTGCAACATTAATAACAGGGATAATTAAAGGTCCAGAATATATAACCAAACTTAATCCAAAATCTTATGAAGAAACTACAAAAATGTTAAATGATACAACTTTTCAAAAGTACCTTCAACAAAGAGCAAACTCCGCAGGAAAATTCTTAGATAATCAAGAAAAATATAATTCAAGACAACTTGAAAGCTACCTAAACGCAATCTACGGAAGAAATCCTCTTGAATAATTATTCAAAGTCAATAATATAACTTCTACTTCCGAAATAATTATCTTCTAAAACATTCCCTGTAGAAAGAATATTCTCGAGATGTTTCTCATTCAAATTATTTCCATAAAATCTTAATTTCTTTTCTCCAAAATAACCAATATGACCAAATCCTACTAGAGAATAATTATTATTTGAATTTCCATTTTCTTTAAAATGTTGTTTCGAATTTAATTCAATAAGATTAAAGATACATTTCATTGTTTCGAAAGAAAATTTACTTATTCTTAAATAATTCCTACTTCTATTTCTGGAATAAGTTTTAAACTGAGTAAAATCCAAGAGAGAGCTTTTATTTTTTTTAATCCAATCAAAATCTAAACCAATTTTTATTTCCTGAGAAATTGTATAGATCGCAATAGGTGAAAGTCCTTTTTTCATTTTCAAAAACTTCCAAATTTATCTTCTCCAGAAAAATTCATTTTACCTTTTCTATCAGGCCTTGAGGCAATGACATCATCAATTCTCAAAATCATATTAGCAACCTCCGTCGCAGAGTCTATTGCCTGAGATTTAATATTATAAGGCTCAATAATTCTTGCACCCAAAACATCTCCGATTTTATTTTCAAATAAATTCAACCCTGCATTTCTCTCTCCCGAGTCATGTCTTGCTTTCAATTCTGTTAAAATATCAATTGGGTCTAAACCAGCATTTTCCGCTAAAGTTATAGGAATAAATTCCAAAGCATTTGCAAACTCTTCAACAGCAAGTCTTTCTCTTCCTGAAAGAGTCTGGCCAAATTTCCTCAACTCTTTTGAGATTTCCATTTCAATTGCTCCACCTCCTGGAACAACCAAACCTGATTTCAAAACGCACGAGACATCGCCAAGGCCATCAACCATCGCCCGCTCAATTTCATCCATAACATGCTCACTTCCTCCATGAATTAAAATAGTCATAGACTTGGGATTTTTACAACCTTCAATATAAGTAAAATTATCCTCACCACGTTTTACATGTCTCACTAAATCAGCACTTCCAAGTTCAAACTGTGTCAAGTCGTTAAGATTACTTACAATTTTCCCCCCTGTCGCTTTTGAAATCTTTTGCATATCGCTTTTTGCAACCCTTCTACAAACATAAATATTCGATTTACTAAAAAGAAAAGTAGCAAAATCATCAACACCTTTCTGGCAAAAAACAACATTCGCTCCAGACTCTCGAACCAAACTTACAATTTCTTTTATAGAATTTTCCTCTTGTAAAATAAAATCGCTTAATTGCTCTGGAGATGAAATTGAAATCTCTGTTTTCAATTCAGGATTTTTAATCTCAAGTGGAACATCAATTAGAGCAATCTTAGCACCTTCAACCTTAAGAGGCATGTCTTGTGAAATTCGGGATTTATCCAAAACTATCCCCGAAATAAGCTCTGTATCTCCAACTCCTTCGCCCTTAGATTTTTCAATTTTCAAATCATCCAAATCAATTTCTCCAGAATTCTCTATTTGCTTAATTCCACTAACAATTATCTCGGCAAGTTTCTCCTTTGAATCCTCAGCACCTTTGCCAGTCATAGCAGTAATAGCTATTTGTTTTAAAACATCTTCATCTTCTGAACTGACTTTAAGAGAAATATCTTTCAAAATTTGTTGGGATTTATCTGCCGCAATTCTATAACCTTTCGCAATAACAGTGGGGTGAATTTTATTGTCAAGCAATTTCTCTGCATTTTCCAACAACTTCCCTGCAATCATTACTGCAGAAGTAGTTCCGTCGCCCACCTCAGATTCTTGAGTTTTAGCAATCTCCACCATCATCTTCGCAGCAGGATGTTCAATCTGCATCTCGGACAAGATTGTAGCACCATCATTTGTCACAACAATATCATTCATAGGAGAAACCAGCATTTTATCCATTCCCCGAGGCCCAAGAGTTGTCTTTACAACTTCAGCAACCATCCGCGCGGCAGCAATATTATTTCTCTGAGCATCTTTACCAATTAATCTTTGAATATCTTCAGGCATAAGAGTTATAGGTTTATTTGACATAAATTAAAATCCACAGGTTTCTATTTAAGCATTATTATACTTCAATATATCTCCGAGTAGTAACCAATATTTATAAGTTCAAAAACACTTTAGAAATATGCAGACAATACTCGTTTCAGATATAATGACTCGTGAGCCAATAACAACTCCTCCTGAGACAAATCTACTTGAATGCGCCAAAAAAATGGTAAAAAAGCGCACGGGCAGTCTTCTTCTTGTAGAAAAGAAAAAACTTCTTGGAATAATCTCAATGCACGATATCCTATGGGCACTAATAAAAACTTCTCCCAAAGATTTACCTGGGATAAAAGCAATAAATATCTCTCCAAGAAAAATCGCAACAATAAAACCTTCAGCAACAATTAAGGAAGCGTTCGAGAAAATGAAAAAATTGAAATTCGAAAGACTTCCAGTAATAAAAGATAAGGAACTAATCGGACTAATCACAATAAAAGATATCCTAAATTTCAATCCAGAATTTTATCCTGAACTTGAAGAATTTGCAAAAATACGTGAAGAATCGCGAAAACTAAAACAAGTCGGAAAATTAAAAGAACCTACAGAACAAAAAGACCACACCGAAGGCGTTTGTGAAGAATGTGGAAATTATGGAACCTTAATCAATTCAAAAGGAATCCTTGTTTGCGAAGAATGTTTTGAAGATCAGTAATTAATAATTTCTTACATCCGCCTTTCTTTCAAGAACTTCGATTCTATGTTGCAACCTATAAATCTGGTTAGACAAATCTTCAATTTTCTCAGTCATATCTAAAATCCTTTTAGTTAATTTTCTCTTACGATCGTCCATTCCATTAAGTGAGTTCCTCGAATTAGACATTCCAGAAAAATCAGCATAATCGGAATTCTGGTTAGAAGAATTATCCGCAGTGGATGCAACATTTGCACTTCCAAAAATTCCAAACATTCCCCCTGAACTTGAAATCTGCGAAGAACTTGGAGTTTCAACAGAAGAACTCTCGGAAATTGATTCCCTAAAATCATTCACTCTTTCTTGTTGTTTTTTATATTGCTCTCCTAAATCAACAAAACCATTCTTCTTTTTCTTAAAAAAACCCATTATAAACTAAAACGATTAATTCTTTTTAAATTTTTGTTGTCTACATAGAAAGAAACATTTTTTAAACATATTCTACATTGTAAAATAATGGTAGAGGTAAAATCAATTTCTGAGATAATCGCGAAAATAAACCCTCAATACAAAGATGGTCCCCTTGCTGAACACAATTTAA
>CAYVIQ010000048.1:0-4926 GCA_964451595.1 Candidatus Woesearchaeota archaeon | reverse complement strand
GTTTGTGCCTTATTCGGTTTTTGGTTTTTTCTTCTAATAACTCCACAAACCCAAATCTCTCAAGTAATTTTAAATCGGTTCGCACAGATTTAAAATCCCTTCCAAGTTTTTTTGCTAAGTCATAAATAGATAGAGGATTTTGATTTTTTATTATATGGAGTATTCTTGCTTTTTCGTTATTCAGTAATTGTCTTAGAGCAAAAAGACCTGTAAAATCATACTTGGTATTCAGACTAGATTTCAAGATAGAAAAAGTCCCTTTGGATTCTGTTATTGTTATTTCTCTTACTTTTTTTGTGGGCATTTTATATAGGGTATAATTGTTTATATATATTTAAAAGATATTTTATTGATAAGGGGTATAATTTACTTGATATAAAGTAATCTTAATAAATCTTCCTATTTCAGTCCCTTGGATATTGTTATAATTATAAAATAATTACAGAAAACTTATAAATAAAACCATTAAAAAACAACAATTTTATCCTATAACCGAAAATTTTGGGGAGAAGCTTTTTAAAGGAAATTAGATTGTTCTAATTACACCTTTAGGGTGATCTATAGGGAATAAAACAAAAGCAATTCATGGTTTTCCCTATAACTATGAATTGGTACCTTAGATTTGATAGAGTTGAAAGGAGGTCAAAAAAAATGAAAAAATTAAATTTTAGAAAAATTACTGCGCTTGCTGGTAGTTTGCTTATGACAGGAGCGACTTTAGGTTTAGCTTCTGCAGCTGCTTATCCTGCTCCATTCGTGAGTGGAGGAACTGCTAATGTTGCCGTTGTTTATGGTACAGGTGCTGGTGTTTCATCATTAGACCTTATCCAGGCTGGTAATATTCAGACAGATCTTCAATCATACATGGAAGGAACAAGTAGTGATTCAAGTTCTGAAGTTGTTGGAGAAAGTGTTCAATTAAGCAGAGGTACTGCAAATGAATTTAACCTCGGTGAGAACATGGCTGATTTCTATTCCAGCATTGACGAAGGAGAATTACCTACAGTCTTAGCAAAGGGCGAATATCTTAATGATAACAACGATGCTTTTGAGTTTGAACAAAAAATTACTCTGAGTAGTGATTTTGTTTTAGAGCATTTTAAAGATAGTGACTTTAATGACGATAAGCCTATTCTTGGATTTGCTCAAGCTAGTGGAGATACTGTTTTAACATACACTTTGGATTTCACAGAAAATGCCGAAGGTGGGACAGCTACAACAGCATCTGATTTCCCTTATTTAGAAACAACAAATTTGGAGATGTTAGGATACAAATATTACGTATCTGCTGCAGATTGGACTTCATATGGAGTTAAATTAACTCTTTTGGATTCTGCAGATTCTGCAACAGTTTCTGAAGGAGAAACAGCAACTATTAATGGCAAAGAAGCATCTATTACTTACATAAGTGACACTGAAGTTAAATTGAACATTGATGGTGAAACCACCAATAGTTTAGCTGAAGGAGAAACTTACAAATTAAGCGACGATAGTTATGTAGGAATTATAGATATTCTATATGATGCTAAAGATACTGGTATTAGCAAAGTAGAGTTTAGTATTGGTACAGGAAAGATTGTATTAGAAAATGGTCAAGAAGTTGAGCTTAATGGAGAAGACATATCCTCAATTAGTGAATATGAAGATAACTCAATAATAGCTACAATTACAAATTCTAGTCAAAATCTTGACTCAATTGTCTTAACTTGGACTCTTGAGGGAGATGCTTTCTTGGCTGAAGGAGATGAATTAGTTCTCCCTGGATTCGAATCTGTAAAGCTCTCAATGGCGAACTTTGTAAGGCCGTCTTCTGAGATGTCAAAATTCGACCCTGATGGAGACGATAGTATAAAACTATCTACTGAAATTGACGACGGAAGTTTAGACCTTAATTTGGTTTATTTGGACTCTGGATCTACATATATTGCAGGTCTTGGAGAGAAGTCAACCCACAAATTAGTATCAAACAAGACTTCTGGAGGACATGTGGTTTTGAATGAAACTGAAAATAGTTACTTCGTAGCTACATGGATTGATGGAGAATCCGCAGAATCCTTTGCTTACGAATTGCAAAGTATTGAGGAAGGATCTAGCCATACAAATAAAACTATCTTAAAGAATTTAGCTTCAAGTGGTTCAGATATAACTTTCTCGGAAGTTGGAGATGATGCTACAGTTGGAAGTTCAATGACTTTCAATTTGACTGCTTCAGATGATGATACTGGAATAGTTACAATTGACTTTAGTTCAGGTTCTGGAACTGTATATACAGACAGACTTGTTACTGCTGATGGTTTACAAATTTTGTTGCCTGTAGAAAGTTTGAACGATACTATTGATGCAGATATACAATTTGTTAACTCTACTGTTCTTGCTTCGGAAGTAACCTTTGGTCTTAATGTGACTGAAGAAAGTAGGACTGGAACAATTGCTGGTGGACCATCTTTCACGGTTAACTTCACTGTTGACTCAGGAGATGGTATCGAAGTTGCAAGTGTTGGAAACATAACTACATACGAAACTGAAGACGATTCGGATACATATGTAGGATATATGGTTTCACCTCTAGCTACAATGATTTCACACTACAAGCCTACAAGTGGTCTTAATGACCTTGTTGTAGATTATGCTGGTGCTGAGTCATATGCTGAAGTATTTATTGCTGAAAGTGATGCTACTATAACAACTACAAGTGGAGGTACATCTCAGCTTGGTGATGTTCTTGTTAAAGATAGCGAAGTTAGTTCTGTAGCAACTAAGAACTTAATTGTTGTTGGTGGAAGTTGTATTAATTCAGCTGCTGCTACTTTAGTTGGTGGAGCTTACTGTGGTGCTATGTTTACAGAAAACACCGGTGTAGGATCAGGACAATTCTTGATAAAAGGATATTCTGATTCAAGTTTAACTAGCAAGATGGCTTTGCTTGTTGCGGGTTATGACGCTGCTGACACTGTTAACGCTGCAACCTATTTAAGAAACGAAAAACCAGATACTAGTAAGGGGTACACAGGTACTTCTGCTACAAGTGCTGAGTTAATTGTTGAATAAATCCAAAAAACTTTTTTATTTTTTTTCTTTTTCTTTTTTTTAACTTCTTGGCGAGAGCTTTATTGAAAACATTTTTATAGCCAAATAAATTTTATTTAAAATGAGAAAGATACATTCAAAGCGAGAAGAAGAAAAAAGGAATAAGAGGAATAGAGTTTTGTTAGTTATAGTTATTGTTTTTGTATTACTAGGAAGTACTTTTGGAGCAGTGATTAATTCTTTTGGGAAGAATTCAAACGAAAGTGAGAATTTAGTTAAGTTTAATGACAATGAATTCAATTATCAAAACGGATTTTGGATTCTAGAGAAATTTGGAGGAACATTTGCCTTTTTGAATACGCCTTATGAAACAAGTGGAATTTTAGAAGTGAATAATTTAACGAAAACTATAGAAGACTATTCAGAGGCTACAGTCTATATTTATTCTGAAGATTCGGGTTCGGAGGTTGAGATTTATAGAAATTTATACTTGTGGGTAGAAAGAATTCAGAATGCGTGTCCAGAAGGCGTCAAATGTACTAATGAAAATCTACCTACAAAGAATTGTGATAACAACATGATAATTATTCAAGAATCTGAAAAAAATGAAATAATTCAGGAAGATAATTGTGTTTACATAAATGGAAATAAGGAAAACTTAATAAAGAATAGTGACGAGTTCATGTTTAGTTTACTGGGAGTAAAAAATGACTAAGAAGAAAATTAAGAAAAATTCTGAAAAGGAAAAAGTTGTTGAAATTTTTGACGTTGAGAAAGGCGGAAAAGAAAAAGAAATTGTTCGGAATTCTGAGAATGAAAAAGAACATGCAACAAAGAAAGAAATGAAAAGGCAACAAAAACAACTTAAAATAATCTTAGGAGTTTTAGGTTTATTGATATTATTTTTTATCGTTGTTTTTGTGGGTTTAAGAACAATTAGAGTTTCACATTATGGGAATGTTAAATTTGAAGTTATTCAAGAAGGAGATCTAATTTTCTATAACACAAAGATTCCATTATACGATAGTTCAGAAAAACATGTTGCAGATTACAACTTTTACTTAAGAACACCTCTAAGTGAACTTAAGAAAGTTTCTTTTGAAGGAAGTCTTTCTTTAAAGAAGGGTTATACTCTTAATGCAACAGAAGATTTCGACTGCGACGGTGACGGAATTATAGCTCTTGCAAATCTGGTGAACCAGTATCAAGTTGCAAATATGGTTTACATAAATGATACAAATGCAGGATGTGACTCGGAGAGTAGATATTTGTATCTTGAATTGAAAGAAGGAAACGAAACGAAAATCGTCCAGAGGGGAGATAGTTATTGTTATGATATTTACATAAGCGATTGTGAAATACTTCCTGCAACTGAGAAAATTATGGCAGAGGGTTTCGAAATTATTGATAAAATGAAAATTATTATTTCTTAGTTAGCTTGTAGAAAAACTTCAAAAGAGGCTAGGCGATGATGTGCTGGTCGATTTTGTCATGCGTTATACGCCTCCTTTTGCAGATGAAGTCATAGAGAGACTCAACAAAGAGGATATCGAGAAGATATATCTTATACCTCTTTATCCTCAGTATTCCACTACCACTACAAAGTCGTCTCTGGAAGATTTTGAGGAGTGTTATCATGATAAAGGCGGTAATGCAGTCTTGGTGGAGATAAAGCACTTTTTCGAAAACGGCAGCTACAACAGAGCCGTGATAGAGCGTATAAAAGAGAGAGTCGGAGCCGATGAGTACAGAGATTTCGATATTATATTCTCTGCGCACGGTTTGCCGCAAAAGATAGTCGATGCGGGAGACGTTTACGAGAGGCATGTCACACGGCATGTGGAAATACTCAAGAAGATTATGAAAGAGGAGGGGATGGACTTTCATGAGACTCATCTG
>CAYVIQ010000047.1:0-4988 GCA_964451595.1 Candidatus Woesearchaeota archaeon | reverse complement strand
CCTATTCACAATGGAATTGTCAATTCCAATCTTATCTGGCAATTCTAAAATTCCCTGAGCAATCAATGATTTAACCCTCAAAGCTTCAAGTTCAAATCTTTTCCGTTTTATAGGTACATCGACAATTTCTTTTTTAACGTCTTCAGTAATCAAAAATTTACCTCCAAAATCTTCCTTCAATCTTTTCAAAACATAAAGTAAACCGCTCATAGACAAACTTATTAAAGTGCCTGCATCAAAAATCAAAACCTTTTCAGAGGAATTCTTCAAAGGTTGTTTGTTTTGTGTTGTTTGAATTTTCATTTTCTTCTCACCTTCCAAATACAAAACAAGGGTATTTGAGAATAAACACGATATTCATCAGGAAAAATCTTCTTTGATTTCTTCAAAGGAAACGCATCTTTATAACCAATAATCTCAAACCCGCTTTCCAGAACAGTTTTTATCAGGGTTTCGTAAGTTTTATGGTAGTGGGGCATTTCAATCTTCTTCCATTTATGGTAAATTTTCTTTTCTTCAAAATAATTTATTGCTTTCACTTCAAAAACCATGTTCTTTTTTTCTTGAATTCTTTCTAATGAATCTATAACGGGATTTCTCAATGAAAAAATAAAAATACCTTTATCTCTGAGCAAGGTATTTATTTGCTTAAATATTCTTTTCCAATCTTTCATATAACTAACAACAAGAGGAGCAATTACAATATCAAATTTTTCCTTAAAATGGATTTTATTTCCAGATCCAATCCTCAAATCTAATCTTGGATTTTCTTTTTTTGCAATCTTTATCATGTTTGGACTAATATCAAAACCCTTAACAATCGCTCCCTTTTTTGTCAATAAATTTGCATAAATCCCCGTTCCACATCCAAAATCTAAAATCTTTTTCCCTTTAACTTTGCCAAGCAACTTCAATGTTGTTGGCATTTCAAGCATTTGATTATAAAAATTTCCTTCGCCGAAATTTCTCGAATTATGGTAAACTTCACAAATTTCATCATATTTTTCTCTTGCTTCTTTTTCTTCAACCTTCATCCGAAAAACCTCTCTGCCATTTTAATTCTGTCTTTAACACTTAAAGTTCTTGACTCGGGAATTTCAGAAATTCCTGTTTTTCCGACATATTCTGCTAAATCATACATTGTAACTCCAAGTAACTTTGCAGTTTGCTCCATTGAAACACCATGAGCGTGGATTCTAGAAGCCTTATTGATTTTTGCCTGAGTAAAAACATCTTCTATATATTTTCGCAATTTCCCTGAGATTTTGTTTATCGCTTTTCTTATCATCTCAAAATCTTTTCTGAACTTTTCAAATTCTTTATTTTCAATATCCTTTATCGCTCTATCCAAAGCTGAATTGAAAAGTCTGTAAAATATTTCCCAACCATCTAGAGTTCTATAATCCTCTCTCTCAATTATCTTGCTCAAAGAATAAACCATAACTGCGACAGCAATATTATCTGCATCCTGGGTTAACGAAGCGGTATTAATTGTCTGATTACTCAACAATCTCATCTTAGTTGAATCCCCATTATTTAAAGCATCTCTTGCTCCCTGAAGAATTCTTAATATATTATCTACTTCTTTCATTAACTTTAAACCTCAATTCATCGGAAAGATAAATGGATTAAATATTATATTTTCAATTTTATCTCACCCCAAAAATAAAATAAAAAGATTATTTAAAGGTTAATATTTTAAGTTTCATATGAAAGAAGTTTTAATTGATACAAATTTCATCCTAACTTGCATAAGGAATAAAATTGATTTTTTTGAAGAATTTTATTATTCTGGATTAAAACCAATAATCCCAAAACAAGTAATTTGGGAAATAAAGAACATCCCAAACTCAAAAACTAAATTAAAATTCAAACAAGAAGCAGAATTAGCATTATTAATTCTGAATAAACATAGCTTTGAATCTCCTGAATTAAATGGAAAAATTGTTGACAACGCAATAATCAATTATGCCAAACAAAATCCTGAAATAATCATAGCAACCCTTGACAAAGGAATCCAAAATAAGATTAAAAATAAAAAGATGATACTCAATAGAAAAAAGTTAGAAATTCTATAAAAAAAATATCATATAAAATAAATGCTCACTGGGAAACAACTTCTAGAGCCTTAGAATTCTTAAAAGAAGTAGGTCTTGTTAATGAAAATAAAATCAAAGGTGATAAAAGAAACACTCGTTTGTTTAGTTTAAAGCGAATGGTTAGAATCGACGATAGATAGGAAGATATTGTTAAAGAAAGAGGTTTGATACAGTATTAAAGCAATACAAATTTGTCCAAGCATAATATGTATTTATCTTTTTTTATTGTACCATTTAAAATATAATGTATTAATCAATAATAAAATCACAAAAGAAATTAGCAGAATAACTATCTTCAAAATCATTTCCTTAAAGCTTTGAGACAAAATTATAATTACTATGAATCCTAAAAGTGTTATTGATACAGGAGCCATCCTTGAAACTTCTTCAAATCCCATTCTAACCTCAATAAAATAATCTTCTTAAACATTCTGGTTAATTTGGCTTTGTGTATAAAGTAGCTTCTGTGTAAAAAATCTACTTAATTATAAAGAGACTTATTATTGCTAAGATAATTGTTGCCATGGCTAAGAACCATGTAGCCCAAACCAATCCTTTTGTTTGATTAAATAATTTCTTTTGTAAATAAATTGAATAAAGAGTATAAGCGTTTTGCTTTGGTATGTTAGTTGATAAGTCCACATTACTATTTATAACATAATTTATCTTTGGCATAGCTTCCTTTTGTACCCATTTGTAAAAATTATCTTGAGCCATCTATATACTCCAACCCAATAATTAATTTCTTCTTATTAAATATTGTTGTATTATAGAACTAACTGAAAAGGTATCTTGTTACCTTAAAGGTTGGTAGAAACGATTAAAAATGATAAATTTGTATTATTTTAATGGAATGGAAAGAATTTATCCAATTATTAATAATTTTTCCATTATTTGTTGGAGGTCTTGCGGTGATAAGCGTTTTATTGCAAAATGCAGGGTTGGATACCTCTTTTTTAATTTCC
The DNA here is from genome assembly GCA_964451595.1 of Candidatus Woesearchaeota archaeon. Lineage (GTDB taxonomy): Archaea > Nanobdellota > Nanobdellia > Pacearchaeales > GW2011-AR1 > MWBV01. Next base: position 1,924 of record CAYVIQ010000047.1, on the reverse strand, counting down.
TTTATATTAGCTATTTTAACAATAGTATTATCAATTTATTATTCAGATGGGACAAATAAAATATTTAATAAGATAACAGAAAAGATAGAATCATTACATGGAGATAATAAAGGAGTTGGTGCAAAACTTGACGCCTTAAAGGAAAAAATAGATAAATATGAAACACATAGTAATAAAGAAGGAGAAAAAGAAAATGGAGAATAAAGATTGTAAAATAAAAGATTATGAGAATAATATCAGTGAAGATATTGTTTATTCAGACGATACTTTAAATTCTTCTTGGGTAAAAATATCAAATAAACTGGAAAAGAAAAGACCATTCTTTTTGGTAGTTCTTGATAAAAATGAAAAAATACTTGGAGTAATAACTATAAGAGAATTGAGAAAGATGGTAGAGCAAAGTAAATTATCTAACTCTATGAGTATTGCTTTTGGTTCATATATAATAAAACATAGAATCTTGGAAGAAAGTGAAGTTAAGGAAAAATCAGAAAAAGAATTAAAAAAACCAGAAAACCTAAATTTTATTTTAGTTAAAAATAAAAATGGGAATTATGTTGGTAAAAAATATTCAATTTAATTTTTCTTGCTTAAATTAATCAATTCCAACCATTTATTATAATTATCCTCGAAAAAATATCCAATTAATTAAGTTTCAATATTGTGCAAAACTAAACCTTATATTGTGCAGTGTTTTTATTTATTGAGGTTATTGTGCAAAGCCCTCTATAAGAAAAGCTTTTTAAACCATTTATTATTCTAATTTTTACAATGTTCTATATAACAGAAGTTGAAGATTATGTACGTGTAGAACCAAAATTATTTGGTTTACCGACTATGGAAGCAGTTGAGCAACAGCTTAGAGAAACCTACGCTGACCATTATGATAAAGAAATTGGCAGATCCGTTGCTGTTATAGGAGTTTTAGAAATCGGAGAAGGGGTTTTAATTCCAGGGGATGGTGCAGCATATTATAATTCAAAATTTAAACTACTTGTATGGAAACCCGAATTACAAGAATTAGTATACGGAGAGATTCAAGAAATAACAAATTTTGGAGCATTCATTGACATGGGTGCAATGAGGGGAATGATTCATATTTCTCAAACGATGGATGATTTTGTTAGTTTTGGTAAAACAGGAGTTCTTTCAGGAAAAAACTCTAAAAGAAATTTGAAAGCAGGTGATTTATGTATCGCAAGAGTTGTTGCAATTTCTCATAAAGGAGACGAACCAAAGATTGGTTTAACAATGCGTCAACCAGGGTTAGGAAAAATTGAATGGATAAAAGAAGACGCTGTAAAAAAACAAAAAGAAGCTGAGAAAGCTGCAAAATCTGAAGAAAAATCTGCAAAAGGAGGAAAGAAATAAATCCCGCAATCTACTTTAAGAGAAAATAAAATGGCAAAAACAAAAGCTTGTAAATTATGTAGAACTATCGTCGAATCAGGGGAGGGCGATAAGTGCCCTAACTGTGGTTCCAAGGAACTTACTGAAGGATTCAAGGGAAGAATTGAAGTTCTCAATCCAGAAAAGTCAGAATTAGCACAAAAATTAAATTTGAAAGAAAAAGGAAACTTTGCAATAAAGGCTAGATAAAATGAAAAGAAACTATGAGGAATTATTTAATTTAGAAGAAAACTTTGAGGAATTCCTAAAACAAGAAAGGCCTTACATCGAATTTCAAAAACAATTAAATAAAATTCACAAGGAGTTATATGAAAATGGAAACAAAGATAATTGAAGAAAAAGAAAATCCTTTATTTAACAGAAGAGAAATTACTTTAGAAGTTTCTGCAAATGTTAACCCTGCAAACGAAGAAGCTCTTGAAGTAGTTGCTAAACAATTCTCAGTTCCTAAAGAACAAATAAAAATAAAGGGGATATATGGAAGATTCGGAACTCAAAAATTTAAAATAATTGC
>CAYVIQ010000046.1:0-5101 GCA_964451595.1 Candidatus Woesearchaeota archaeon | reverse complement strand
AGTTTATTTTTTTATACTTGATTTAATGAATAGCTTCGGATTGAATCCTGAAAAACTAGTTGATAACTTTTCCTCAACCCCTGGTTCAGGTCACTTCGGAGAAATGGGACAAAGAGCAGCGGTAATGCAACAACAAGGTTCAAAATTACTCGGAGACATAAACACTGTATTAAGAAGTGTCCTAAATTTAATTTATGATTTAAGAGATTTCAGAATTCGACTAGATAGTTACAATGGTTTAAAATCAACAGATAATGCAACCCGAGACGCTGCAATCCTTTCTTTAAAACAGATTTGGCTTGACAAAGTTGATATACAAAAAGGGAATTCTTCTATAAAAGCTATGGCTCTCGGGCAAGCAGGTTTTGTAACTTTATTAGACGCATTCTTAGCAGTAAAAGATGAAACTCTCAAAAATGTAAGTGGAACAGAAATCGACTTGAATGAACGTGTTAAGAGAATACTCCGACCAAGAATCCAAGAATTCAATACTTGGCTTAAACAGTCTGAAGCCGAACTAAAAAAACGTTATGAAATTGAAAAGACATATTTAAGAAGCCAATTAAAGAGTTTGCAAATTTATTCACGTTGGGCAAAGCCATATTTGAAAGCAGCGATGGAACTTGAACAAACAGACCAAAGTCGTACACCTGATTTCATAAAAGTATTCGACACAATGATATTAGAATTAACTCTTTTAGGAAAAAATAAAATTGATCCTTCAGGATTAGCTCTCGAAGGAGAATATCCAAGAGAATTCGCAAAAGAAAAATATAAAAGAATGTTCAAAAGAAATTATTATTCATGTATTTTAGTAGATTTTCGTTTTAGAGGAATTCCTCAAAGAATCCAGCAAGGAGGACATTTCTCATTCGGTGGAAGAGCAGAAATTTCTTTCAAAGCATATGCTCTCAACGAAGACGAACTAAAAAAATTAGATCAAGAACTAAAAAACTCTGACATCGGAGATGTCTTAAGTTTGGTCGAAGGTGCCACAACAGAAAGTGTTGCACAATTGCAAGAAGATATTGATTTTTACCTTAATGAAGAAAACATTGAAGATTCATCTATAAAAAAGAAAAAATCAAATGACCAGTCAAATCCATTTCTAGCCCTCTTAGGTTTTTATGACCGAAGAGAAAAACCAAAGGAGTCTGAAAAAAAATCTTCCGAGAAAAAAGAAGAGAAAATTGAAAACATTATAAAAGATAATTGGTACGAAAAAGAATTCTTTAGAAAGACAGCAACAACAAAAGCGATTGAAACAGCATTCACTTTATTTGATTTATACAAAAAAGCTCACGGAATGTCAAGTTATACTTAATTCTATGGAATCAGAAAAGAAGCCAAAAGAGGAAAAAGAAGAATCAGAATTAGAAGAAATTTTAGAAGACTCTGAAGAACCAGAAGATAAAGAGAAAACTGAAAAAGATTCAGAAACCAAAAAACCAAAAAAACTCTCGATAATAATTCCAGAATCAGTTTGGAACAAATCCCAGACAAGAAGTTTTCTAAATAGAAATTCTTCCGTAACTCTCGATAGAAAAAATCCATTTGAAACTTTTCCAAAAAATCTTGAATTAAATCTTGAAAACTTTGAAACACAAAATACAATGCAAAGACAAAATCAAAATTCTAAAACCGAAAATCCGTTTGAATACCTGCCAAAAAATTCTCAGGAAAAGCAACAAGAAATTTATCAACATTCTGAAAATACTTTTGGAATAAAACTGCAAAAAGCCGAAAAAATATCCGAATCATGGTCAAAACCATTTACTCAAAGAACAGACTTTCAAAACATCTCTTCAGAAAATACTCCTCAACAAAATTCAAATTATGAAGTTTATATAAAACCTCAAAAAATTGAAGATATAGAAAAAGAAAACAAATTCAACTTTAGAGAATCAAAAATGGAATATTATTCTAATAAGTAATTCAAACATAAATTTAATAAACTATTTTAACTAACAATTATCGAGGTGAAACAACTTGGAAAGCAACTACACAATAAATAACGTTTATCAAGGAGGATATAACACTCTTGATCCTGAAAAAGCATATTCAAACACTTTCACTGGCTACAGAGTTCCAATAAAAGATTTATCTATTTCTACAAATCCAGGAACAATGAATCAAATTAAAGAAGTAACTGATAAATTATCATCTGGACTAAAACAAATAGATTTAACTTTAATTCAACCGAAACTTGTTGAATGGGTTTCAAAAGAACAATTACAAGAAATAAATCGTTTAAGTCAATTAACGGGAATTAACGTTGATGTCCACGGTCCTGTAACTGGCGTCAATACAACTGGCTTGGGACAGCAAGGTTTTGAAGAACTCGACAGAAAACACGCTGAAGATATAATCATAAACACTTTAGAAAAAAGTACATATGTAAATCCAAAAGGAAATGTGAATGTAACATTCCATACAACAGAAGGAATTCCTGGAAGCGAATGGAAAGTAATTGGCGATGAGAAAACGAGACAATTCAAAAAAATGATGGTCGTTGATCGTTCAACGGGTCAGATGATTAATGCTCTCAAAGAAGAAAAAAAGTTTTTACCAGGAGGATCAAAAGGTTTTAGAGAAGACATAAAATCTCCTGAAAGACTTCTTGAAGAATTAAATGCTTCAAAATGGGAAGATGATTTGGACAAAGTAATTATTCAAAAAGAAATGGGGGATAGAATCCTCTCTGAGAATCCTCAAGCACCAGAGATTACTCAATTATATTATGCACTTCAAGACCCAGAAAAAAAAGGAATGTTTAACCAACTTTCAGAGGGACAAAAAAGAGTTATTCTAAATTTACAAGTTGCGGATACTCATTTGCATGACACTCAAAGAACAATTAGTTCATTATTCACAAAAGCTTACGAATATGGCGATGAAAAAGTAAAAGAAAAACTCAGGGAAGCAGGGAAAAATTTTCAAAAAAATCTTTACGGAATTGAAATAGAAGATATAAACAAACTCCCAAAAGAAAAACAACAAATAGCAATGATGAATCAATATGATTTTCAAAATCGATCGCGAGCATTACAATTATTTGCAGAAGAAATGAAAGGAGCAAATCCTAAATTCTTTGAACCCTTAGAAGATTTTGCGGTAGAAAAAACTGCAGAAACTTTTGGAAACGCTGCATTTACTGCATACAAAAAATTCAAAGACAAAGCGCCTATAATTTCTATTGAGAATCCTCCTGTTGGACACGCTCTATCTACAGGTGAAGACTTGAAAAATGTTATAGAAGGTTCGCGAAAGAATTTCATAAAGAAATTAATGAGCGAAGAAAAAATGAGCGAAAAACAAGCTCAACAAACTGCAGAAAAATTAATTGGTGCGACTTGGGACGTCGGACACATTAACATTTTAAGAAAACAAGGTTTCGGTAAAGAAGAAATAATAAAAGAATCTGAAAAAATAAAACCTTACCTGAAGCATGTTCATCTTTCAGATAATTTTGGATTGGAACATACAGAACTCCCTATGGGAATGGGAAATGTTCCTTTCAAAGAAATTATGGAAAAACTTGGTAAGGAAGGTTTCGAAGCTAAAAAATTAATCGAAGCGGGAGATTGGTGGCAGCAGCAGCAAAATCCCATCCAAGCATCATTAGAAGGTTTAGGCGCTCCAATTTTCGCAAATGGTCAAACGCCTTATTGGAATCAAGCACCTGGACTTTTCCAAGGATACAATTCAGGTATGGAGGGAAACTGGCTACCCGGAATAAATTATCAAACATTCGGGACTTACTTTTCACAACTACCAACAGAACTTGGGGGCTCAACTCAAGGTTCTGGAAGTCGAATGTCAGGTAGAGGTATGGAATAAAATCTAAACAAGAAAACTTAAAAACTTAAAAACATTAACTAAGATGCGGGGGTGGAAAAATTGACAAAGAAAAAATCTTCTAAAAAAAAGTCTGAAAAAAAATTAGTAAAGAAAGTTCCAAAAAAATCTAATTCTAAAAAGAAATCAAAATCCCTCAAAATCCCAAATACGATGGGGCTTAAAACAGAAAATGAAATAGCAATGGATTTCGCAATAAAAGTATCTCAACAGTTTAATAAAATTGTAAAATCAGTTGTTCTCTTCGGCTCAACCGCAAAAAAAGAACAAACAGCAGGTTCAGATATCGATATTGTAATAATAATCGACGATGCTTCAATAAGTTGGGATCAGGAACTTATTGCATGGTACCGTGAAGAACTCGAGAAGATTATTCGAAAAAATCCTTACAAAACATCTCTCCATATCAATACTGTAAAATTATCAACATGGTGGGAAGATTTAATGAGGGGGGACTCGCTCGTAATAAATATATTAAGATATGGTGAAGCTATGATAGACTTTGCCGGTTTCTTCAACCCACTAAAAGCATTATTAATCAAAGGGAAAATTCACTCAACACCCGAAGCAATTTATTCATGCCTTCAGAGAGCCCCATTACATATAGCAAGAAGCAAAGATGCGGAATTAGGAGCAATCGACGGAATTTATTGGTCAATGGTTGATTCAGCACACGCCGCATTAATTGCAGCACACATCTCTCCACCCTCACCAGAACATATTCCTGGAATGTTAAAAGAATCATTTGTTACAAAAAATAAATTAAAAGTAAAATACATTGAATGGATGCGTGACATAACAATTTTACATAAAAAAATATCCCATAAAGAAATATCTGATTTGAAAGGTGTTGAAATTGATATGTGGCAAGCAAGAGCCGAAGAATTTTTAGATACAATGGCTAGGCTTGTTAAAGAATTAATCGCTTAAAAAATTACTTTTTCCCTTGGTCAGGATCTTCACTCAAAATACTTTCAAGATTTTTATTATTATTTACTCTAGCTTCAATCATTGCCTGAGCAACTCCTGTGTCGGCAACAGTTCCGAGATAAGTTTTCGTAATCAAACCAAACATCTCTCTATTCTTTTTAGCAAAATCTGCCATATACAAATTTTTGTCTTCATTAGAAATATTTTTCTCATGAACATTTTTCAAACCAAGTATTCCCAAAATATCACTTACTTTCAAACCTGCGACAGCACCTTGATAAAAATGTTATGTATTTTTAAATAAATTTAAATT
>CAYVIQ010000045.1:0-5148 GCA_964451595.1 Candidatus Woesearchaeota archaeon | reverse complement strand
TCCTGTTTTTTGGAATAAAATTCCCTATCTTCTTTTCCGAAGCTTTTCCACAACCCAGAAACTCTTCATTATATTTCATAACAAGCATTCCTTTTAATCCTGTCTCAATCTGGAGCTCCTGACCATTCATCCACTTTTCATAATCCTCTTCAGAAGTCAACTCAAAAATATTTTTTGTGATATACTCTCTAAATATCTGAGTCCCTTCAAGACTTAATCTTATTTCTCCTGTTGGTTCAAAAATTTTCCCAATATAAACACCAACTCTCTCAATTGCAGTAACCAAATCAAACTCTTTAATTTCGTCATAACTTGCTTCTCCCTGAAACAAAAAAATTCTTTCCTTTCCTTTCTTTATCAAAATTCCGGGAATAACATTAATACCAAATTGTTCTTCCAACTTCTGCAAAATATCAGCGGTTTCTCTTTTGTTTAATATTTTCAAATTATTCATTTAACTCTCCAACTTTGTAAATTTAGTTAAAAAAAATCCTTCTGTATCATTATCATGAGGATAAATTCGACATGAATAATTCACATCCTCGGCATACTCTTTTTCTTGCCATCTTTTTATTCCAGGACGAGATTTAACTGGAATACTTATTTTTTCTATTTTAATCTTATCTTTAAATTTTTCTAAAGCAAAACTAACAACTTCTTCATTTTCCTCTGGAGAATGCGTACAAGTAGAATAGATTATATGTCCACCACCTTTCAAAATCTCAAAGGCCCTTTCAAATAATCTTTTCTGTATATTAGATAATTGCTTAACAGAATTAATATTCCACATATGGTAAGTTGCTTTTGTACTTCTCAAAGTACCTTCTCCAGAACATGGAGCATCAACGAGAATTTTATCAAATTCGATTTTTTTATCAAGAAAGTTTTCGCAAAGTTTCACTCCATCTGCTCGAGTCACAATCACATTTGATACACCACATCTTTCAAGATTTGAAGAAAGAATTTTTATTCTCCCAAGAGATTTTTCATTTGCAACAATCAACCCTGTATTATTCATCTCTGAAGCAATTTGCGTCGTTTTACTTCCAGGAGAAGCACAAAGATCCAAAACCCGTTCATGTAATTTCGGTTGCAATGCAATTATTGGAAGCATCGAAGCAAGTTCCTGAATATAATAATAACCCAAAAGATGTTCAATTGCTCTTCCAAGTTCTCCAGGAAGTAATTCAGATCGGATAATCATAACTTCAGGATAATCCTCCCAAGGCTGATAAACATTCCAACCATATTTTATCTCCAATCGATTTTTTAATTTCTCTGGAGAAATCTTCAATTTATTACATCTTATCGAACGAACAGGATCTCGTTCTAAAATTTCTAAATATTTCTTTACATCAACCTCATTCTCCAATAATTTGGAAATTCTTTCAACATACAATTCTTTCAATTCGGGCCGATTTTTCATTTTAATTATAATGTTAAATCTTAACAGACCTTTTTATTTCTTTTTGAATTATTTCAAGACAAGAAATATCTCGCGAACAACGCCTAAAATAAAAATTAGACTAATAAAAATTATTACAACCCAATTTAATGGAATAGAATACTCCGGTTTTCTATCTCCATTTAATTTAGCTTTTTTAGCCATAACTAAAACAAGAATTGTAATAAGACCTCCTGAAACAACACCTCCAATAGAAAGTATTTTCGTAAAAGAAAAGAAATCAAAAAATGAAACAACGATATATATGATGATAGGAATTAAAGAAGAAAGCATCCAAGACTTCTTTTTCTTAAAATGATCATCAAAGAGAAAATCTTCTTCTAAGGCATTTCCTAGAGAAAGATAAGATGTAAACATAGTTAGAATACCTAACAAAACAAAGATACTTCCCAAAGCAAAAGTAGCAATTTCTGGAGTTTCAGACCCTTTAAAACCTACAACAACAAAAGCAAATAAAATATAAAATAAAATTGAAATGCCTGTACCACTCAATATTGCTTTCTTTATTTTTGATTTATCTTTTATTACAAAAGTAATTTGGGGAACTGCATGGAAAGAAATTAAGGCAAAAAGTATAACTCCAAAAGGTAAAAATAAATTATCCCAATTAACATAAATCAAATTACCCAAATCAACCCTTCCTATAAAAATCCCAAATATTGCAATCAATAAAAATAATATAATAGCAACACCGATTCTTTCAAATCTTTTTAGAGAGCTTAATCCACTCCACAACAAAACGGACATAAAAATCCCAAAAAACACTCCAAAAACGACAGAATAACCAGTATTTCCTAGAATTAAAAAACTAAGACTCTCTCCAACTCCAAAAAGATATGCAATAATTGCAGAATAAATACCAAAGATAACTGCAAACTCCATAAGTTTCTTTCCACGTATCCCAAGATACTTTCTTGCATAACCAGAAATTTGGTGATTACTCTTAGTTCTCAATGAAACTTCACCCAAATACAAATTAATCAAAAGAATAATTCCTCCAACAAAAAAGATATATAATAAAGCTATTAAAAAACCAGATTGTGATGCAACATAAGGAATTCCTAAAACACCTGCTCCGATACAAGTTCCCACCAAAATTGAAACAGCTGTCAAAAACCTCTTAACATTTATATCCATAATCTCACCTGAAAAAACAAAATAAAGACCATATAAAAAAGTAACGGGCGTACGAGGAATCGAACCTCGATCCACAGGGTTCTTCTGTTACAAAACGGAGATCATCCCACACAATCGTAGTTTTTCACCATGTAGTTTCTTTAGAAAAAAGAAACCCAACCGAAACCTGTTATTCTATCCGTTAAACTATACGCCCACAAAAAGAATACAAATCATCAGTTTAAAAAATTATCAATTTTGAATCAAATAATTTATTAAACCTTATTTTCCTAAATATACAATGGCAAAAAAATCGAACGAAGGATTAAAAACAAAAAAGGAAGAAAATATCTCAGAATGGTATGAGCAAGTTTGCCTAAAATCAGAATTAGCAGAATTCTCCCCTGTAAAAGGATCGATAATAATTCGTCCAAGAGGATATTATATTTGGGAAGCAATTCAAGAATATTTCAATAAAAATATTGTGGAAAAAACTGGATGCGAAAATGCGTATTTTCCGCTATTCATACCAGAATCGTTTTTCAAGAAAGAATCTGAACATGCAGAAGGTTTCTCTCCAGAAGTTGCATGGCTCGATAAAAGTTTAACAAAAGATTCAGAAAGACTTGCAATAAGACCTACATCAGAAACAATAATGTATGATTCTTACTCCAAATGGATCCGTTCATACAAGGACTTACCATTAAAAATAAACCAGTGGTGCAATGTAGTTCGATGGGAAACAAACGCCACGAAATTATTCTTAAGATCAAGAGAATTTCTCTGGCAAGAAGGACATTGTGTTTATGAAACAGAAAAAGAATGTGATAAAGAAACGATAAACTATATAAAACTCTATGCAAAACTCTGCAAAGACATTTTAGCTCTCCCAGTTATAGTCGGAAGAAAAACAAACAAAGAAAAATTCGCTGGAGCAAAATATACATTAACTATAGAAAGTTTCATGCCCGATGGAAAAGCACTTCAGTGTGGAACATCACATAATCTTGGAACGGGTTTCGCAAAAGCATTCGGAATTTCATATAAGGGTCAAGATGAAAAAGAGCATTTACCTTGGCAGAACTCATGGGGAATCTCTACAAGACTAATTGGAGGGATGGTAATGATGCACTCAGACAACAAAGGATTAATCACTCCTCCAAAGGTTACAAAAAACAAAATAGTAATCGTTCCAATATTCTTTGGAGATTCAAAAAAACAAATTCTAAAAACATCAAAGGAAATTTATTCAAAGTTAAAAAAATTCTCCCCAATTCTTGATGATAGAGAAGATTATTCTCCAGGATGGAGGTTTTCTGAATGGGAACTTAAAGGAATTCCTATAAGAATTGAACTTGGTCCAAAAGATCTTGAAAAAAATTCAGTTACAATTGTAAAAAGAAATACTTCTGAAAAAATACAAGTAAAAATCTCAGAACTTTCAAAAAAAATTCCAAAAATTCTAAATGAAATTCAAAATGAACTTTATGAAAAAGCGAAAAATTTTCTTGACTCAAATATTGTTTCAGTAAATAATTGGAGAGATTTCCTAAGCGCAATAAAAGAGAGAAAGATAGTAAAAACTCTTTGGTGCGGAGAAACTGAATGTGAAGAAGAAATAAAATCAAAAACCCAAGGTGCAAGTTCAAGATGCATTCCGTTAGAATCAATAGGTAAAAAAGTTTCAGGGGTTTGCACTCACTGTAAAAAACCTGCAAAAACTGAGATCTTATTCAGCAAAAGTTATTAACTATTTTCCGTAGAGCAAATTAGACTCGCGTCCGAAAGGATTCTATTTCAATTTTAGTAAATAGGAATCTGGTTAAGTTCATCTTCCCATCGAAGAGTTGCCTCAAGCAATTTACCCAATTCATTCTCTACTTCTTGTTTTTCCATCTGTTCTTTTTTAGGCATTTTATACGCCAAATTCTCAAAATTCAAAGTAGACTTAAGTTAGTAGAAAAATTCTCAATCCAACTCAAGCCTAAGCCGAATTACATTGAGAGAGGTTTAATAGTAAATGAGTTATCCACTAAATAAGTAACACACGCATTCCAGTGCAATCTATTTAGCATCTCATTCATAACTAAATATAGAAATCAATCTTTTTATATATTTCTATTTAAAATTTCAAGAACATTTTTCTCAAAATTACTCAAATCATCTTTACTAATCTGAGCACCAACAGCATTTTCGTGACCACCACCCGTAGCACCTTCCAAATCCCCAATAATTTTCAAAACAATTTCCCGAACATTTTTTCCTCGTGCAGAAATATTAACTCTTACTCCCTTTGTATAAGCAACAAAAATATATTTTCCAGGGAAAAGATAACTTAAACCATTCGCAATTTCTGAGCTCATACTAAGATCCCCAGCATATTTGAAAAAAACAACTTTGTCATCTTTCGCAACATCTCTCTTTGCTTTATCAATTATTGCAGAATATTTTTTTTCAATCTCAATAAATCTTTTATGGAAAGATTTATTCTCTAAATTTTCAACAAGAACATCATGCGGACCCTTCGCTTTCATCAAAAATTTCAACATCTGAATAACATTCGTTGT
>CAYVIQ010000044.1:0-5336 GCA_964451595.1 Candidatus Woesearchaeota archaeon | reverse complement strand
TTTTTCCAAATTAGGATATTGTTTTGTGTTTTCAGTTTCTTCTATTTTTTTCGTTTCATACTGTCGAGGTTCTTTATCTGTTCCTTGAATCATTGAATCTTCAACTTCTTTTATGTAATCAGAAATTGTTTTTGCAAGATCTGCATTTACGCTTATGCTATCGATTCCACATTTTACAAGATATTTTGCCATTGCTTTTTTACTTCCTGCTTGACCACAAATACTTGTTTCAACTTTAAATTTTTTACAAACCCTTATGACATATTCTAATTGTTTCAAAACGGCTGGATGCATTTCATTATAAAGATCCTGTACCGCTTCATTCCCTCTATCAACGGCTAAAATATATTGAGTTAGGTCATTTGTTCCAAATGAAATAAATTCTATACCTTCCTCACATAATTCCTTAATTATCTGGACTGCTGCAGGAGTTTCAACCATTACCCCTACTTTGGCATTAGGAAAATTAATTTCTTGAAGTATTTTCTTAATTCCTTTTACTTCATCTACAGAAATTATCTGGGGAGATAATAATCCTATTTTTTTGCCTTGCTGAGAAATACGTTTTAGTGCATTTAATTCAGCTTTCATTATTTCTGGATGCCTTAGACTAAATCTTATTCCATGCATTCCCAACATAGGATTTGCTTCTTTCTCCTTTGGGGCTCCTTCAAGATTTGCGAATTCATCTGAACGAATATCTGAGGTTCTTACCCAAATTTCATCAAAGTATTTTGCGATTCCGGAGACACCTCTGAAGATTATTTCTTCGTAATCTTCTATTTTATTTTGTTGTACAAAATAATTTGGATGCTTTCCAGATTCAGCAATTATCCCTTCAATTCTTGTGAGGCCAACTTTTTTTAATCCAGTTTTGGATGCACGTTCTGCAAAATTTGGCAAATCAACGATGACCTTGACTTTTGTTTTTGTTTGTGCTATTACTGGCAAAACTTCTTTCTTTTCAGCTTCGGCAACTTGCCCACGATAAATTTTTCCATTGTAACCATCAATTGTAACCAAATCATCATCCTTTAATTTCATCGTCGCTTCTTGAGTTCCAACAACACAAGGGATACCCATCTCTCTTGAAACTATTGCGGCATGAGCTGTTAGGCCTCCCTCGTCGGTAATTATCCCTGCAGATTTTTGCATGGAAACAACCATATCTGGATTTGTCATCCCTGTTACTAAAATGTCTCCAGTTTTTATTTTTGGAAGGTCTTTCAAATCGTTAATAACTTTTACTTTACCAACGGCAATACCTGGAGAAGCTGCAAGACCTTCAAGGATTGGATTGCCCTTTATTTCTTCTGATTGACCTGTATCAATTCTTTTTCCCATCGTAGTTATTGGTCGAGTTTGAACAATAAAGATTTCATCATTTTCTATAGCAAATTCTATATCTTGTGGTTTTTTGTAATGGTCTTCCAAGGTTTGTGCAAGTTCAGCCAATTTTATTATTTCTCTGGAATTCAATACTTGATGTTTTGATTTCTCTGCAGTAAGGGTTGTAACAGATTTGTCTCCAGAAGAACTTCGAGTATAAGCAATTTTTTTCTCTGAAATTTTCTTATCCAGAACCTTTAAGTCACTAGAAATCACATACTTATCGGGAGTAATTGCACCCGAGACAATTCCTTCTCCTAACCCCCAGACAGCTTCGATTATTATATCATCACTTTTGTAAGTAGGATCTTTAGAAAACATAACTCCTGATTTTGCGGAATCAACCATTTTCTGAATCACAACGGCAAGATGAGCCTCACTATGTTTGAAACCTTTTTTTATCCTGTAATAAGTTGCCCTTGCTGTAAATAGTGAAGCAAAACATCTTCTAACAGCATCAATTAATTTTTCATTTCCTTTAATATTTAGATAGGTGTCCTGCTGTCCAGCGAAACTCGCATCTGCTAAATCTTCTGTAGTAGCTGAACTTCTTACAGCAACAAAAACTGGTTCAGCAGCATTGTTTAATATGTCAAGTGCAGATCCATGAGCTAAATTAATGTCCGACGCTCCAAGATGTTCATAAGATTCCAGAATTTCTTCTTCCATATCTTTTGGAAAATCAGATTTTTCAATTAAGTCCCGAATTTTTTTAGTGGAATCGTTTAACTGCTGAGTATCTTCATAATTAATTTTTCCAAGAATTTCGTCAATTTGAGTTTTCAATCCAGATTTTTCAATAAAGTAATCGTAGGCTTGTGCAGTTACGACAAAACCAGGAGGCACAGGAATTTTTGCATTATAAATTTCTCCAAGGTTTGCACCCTTTCCTCCAGCCACAAGACCCGAATCCTTATCGAGCTCAGAAAACCATTTCACAAAATCAAATTTTTCATTAGAATTATCTTTCACTTCTTTTTTTTCGAGCATATTATGTAAAATTAAATATCATTAATAAATATTTGGGTAAAATAAAATGAGATAATTTTATAAACAAGCAAGTTGTTTAATATTGATGATAGCGTGGATTATTGGTGGTGCTGCAGTTGTTGTAGTTGGTATTTTTGCTGGATATTATAACAGATTCACTGTTTTAAATAATAGAATTGAGAATTCTCTTGGACAAATTAATGTTCAATTGAAAAGACGTGCGGATTTGATTCCCAATTTAATTGAAACTGTCAAAGGTTTTGCGAAACATGAAAAGGCAGCCATAAAATCTGTTACTGATGCCAGAAAAGCTCTTGTAAGTGCCAAAGGTGTTGAAGGAAAAGTGAAAGCTAATGATAAATTAGAAGGTGCTTTGAGTAAATTATTTGCTATTGCAGAGGGTTATCCTGATTTGAAAGCTAATCAAAACTTTTTGGAATTGCAAAGAGAATTAACTACAACAGAAGATAAAGTTGCTTATGCAAGACAATTTTACAATGATTCAATTTTGAGTTACAATAACAAATGCAAAGTCTTCCCTGGAAATGTTTTTGCTGGAATGTATGGATTTAAGCCGAGGGAGTATTTGGAAATTTCAGAGTCTGAGAAGAAAAATGTTAAAGTCGAATTCTAATCCTGAAAAGAGGAAAATTGTTGAAAAATATGGAGATTTTTTGAGGGCAAGTATAATAAAAGAAAATATAAGATTCCATGAAACGGAGTTGTTTGAAAAGATAAAGAAAGACGGCGAGGATAGGATGTATGTGAATGGAATAAATATGGATGTTACAGAATTTCTTCTTATGGATTATTTCAATATTAGGGAAGGAAAAGAAATTAACAGGTGTTAATTGTTTAATTTAATATAAATTATTATAAACTTTAAATTGATGTTTTTTCTATGAAGAGGAAATATATTTTTTATCAGGGCTGGACTGAAAAGTCAAGAAACATGGAAAAATTTCTTAATGAGAATCATGTTCCTTACAAAATAGTTCATCAGGATTTGGATGCAGAAGCATTAATTCTGTTTCCTAATTTACAAGAATTGTATGGAGAAAAATATTTTGATGGTTTGAAAAAAGTAATAAGACAGAGTATTAGAGATAGAAGAAATAATTAAATTTCTCCAAACTTTCCAAAATGATAAACCTTCCCTGCCGAACCTGTTCCGACGACGTAAGTTTCAAAAGATTTTAGTTTTTGGGGCGGAATAATTTGTTGAAAATTTTTTTTGTCTGTTATCCTATCAAAATCTATTCCTTCTGTGATTTGAAAGAAACTTGGAACTACTATGAATTCTTTTCTTTTGTATTTTCCAACTAAGAAACATTTAAATTTTTCTTTTTTTATGTTGTTCTTATCTCGAATTAAAACTGCAGGATGGATGTGGCTTATTATTATTGTTTTTATTGATTTATTTTTGAAAAGTTCGTCATAAGTTTTATCTCCGTGGGTGAAAGCTAAATCGTCTTGTATGAAATAATTTTTTAGTTCGTAATTTTTTAGTGTGAAAGTGTCATGATTTCCTTTAATTAAAATTATGTCTTCTTTTGGGAGATATTTTTCTAAGAATCTCATGAAATTCCTTAGGTCGGACATTTCTGATTTTTCGAAAGTGAAGTGGTGTTTTAAATCTCCAAGCAGGACTATTTTTTTAAGAGTGTAAATTGCTTTTATTTTTTTTATAATTATCTCCAGTTCTTTTTTTGTTTCTTCAAGTTGATTGAAGTTTAAGGCTATTCCTTGGTTTTTTAACATTTGGTCGTAACCGAGGTGTAAATCTCCGATTGCAAGGATTCCTTGTTTATGGAAGAAAATTGTTTTTCCAAAAAGTTTATAATTTTGGGGAGTTTTCATTAAATAATTTAATTATTTTTATATAAAAATATTTGCAGATTAATCTTCTGTTTCGACTCGAGGAGCTAGAATAAAAGAAACTTCCATTTCCTCAGAAAAAATGTCCCATCTTAAGGGGTGATCTTGAGCAAAAGACAATCGAGTTTTTGGAACAAGTTTTGAACCCTTAACAAATTTTTGTAAATATTCTAAACTGTATTTTGCCTTACAATCTTCAGCGTCAATCTGGATTTCGTCCGAAGAGAATTCTGAACGTGCTGAGTCTATTCCTTTTGCATATATAATAAATTTTCCCTCGACAATTTTGAAAGCACATGCATCTCCGATAACTGCACAATCTTCAATAGAGCTTATTAAATAATCTGAATTAATTTCAATTTTGGAACTAAATTCCATTCTGGAAATCTTCTCAGTGAAATCAATGTCTTCACTTTCAACCTCAATTAACCCAAGAGTAAATTCTCTCTTTATTTTATCAATTATCTGTATTGACAACAAATTTTCCCTTTTCTCTAAAACAAGCGAACTGCTTTTCCCTGAACGTTTGAGAATTCTCTTCAAATTGTCAAGATTTATGCCTAATTCCTCGGAACCTGTCTGAAATTCCGTGAAAGCACTTCGGGGGAGTTTGAAATTAACTAAAGAAACATTTGCAGGATCCATAGCAGTGATACTCATTCCCATTTCATTAACTTTAAGCCTTACATCTGTAACGAGTTCAGAAATGAGCTCTATTGCTTTAGAAAGTAATTCTGGTTTCTCAAGTTTGACTAACATTTATACAGTAAATTAATCTGTTTTTTAAGCATTGCTGTTTTTGAGTATAATCTTATGAGGTTTTTGGGGGGGAAATTAAATTAGTAATTTTTTACTTCGGGTAATTCAAGATTTTCCGAAGAGTCTGAAGATTCTTGAGCTAAATTGAGATTGATTTCTTTTTTGTTAATGTAGCGAAGAATTCCTGAGACAAGCATAACCATAATGAATGTAAGTATAATTCCTGTCCACCAATATCCACAAAAAATAAAGTTTCTAAAATTTTTTCCAAACAAATTGCAATCCTTTGGAGTTTCTTGTTGATCTGGCTGTTCTTGAAC
>CAYVIQ010000043.1:0-5374 GCA_964451595.1 Candidatus Woesearchaeota archaeon | reverse complement strand
TGATGCACTGGATATGCCCAAAGAAAAAATCTATGATGTAATAAAATCTTCTGGAAAGTGTTTATCTCTAGATGCGTGCTCTCCTGAAAATACAGATATCAACCTGTTAGACATTTTACCCAATGAGAATTATCCTTCAGATAAGCTCGTTTTAGATGAATCTCTTTCGGTAGAATTAGAAAGAGTTCTTCAGAAACTTTCAAAGAGACAGGCAGATGTTATAAAGATGTTTTTTGGGATCGGATATACGAGAGCGTTCTCGAAAGAGGAAATCTCTGATTTCATGGGAATTTCAAAAGAGATGGTTCGGCAAATTAGGAATCAATCACTTATTTATTTGAGAAAACAGCCCAAGATAATTGAAATCCTTAAACATTTTTTAAAATAATCTATAAAAATCTAAAACGATGGAAAATTCAAATTCAAAAACTGGAAAAGTTGTAGGAAGTATGACTTATTTTAATGGATACGAGGTTATCTCTGTATATCGTATGCAAACCAAAAACAAAACAATTATTGTAGAAGAAACCATTCCTTCTAACAATTTATCAAAATAAAATTGAATTGCTCTTTCTACAGATAATTTTATCTGGAATATTGTTAAAAATCCTCTTAATCTTTTAACACATTATTATGAAATCTAAAATTAAAAACAAAAAAGAATCCATTTTTATAAAAATGGATAAATTCTGGCAAAAACTACAAAAGTTTTTTTCAAAAAACTTTTCTCTTAGAAATCTTTTTTATGGTGCGGCAATTTTTGCCTTAATAATGATATTAATTTTTGCTTACAAATGGAAATCGTTTTGGCTAATAGTTCCAATTGCACTTCTTGCATCTGGGAGAATTGCAGAATATCTCGACATTCTTGATAAACAAAGCAAAAAAAGCACTCCTCCTCGTTCGGAAGACGAAGTTGAATAACTCTACAAAACATCTCTGACTTTTTGTTTGGAGATGTTTTTCTCTCAACATATTTTTGTCAAATTTAAAATCTGTAATTATGAAAAAGATTAGAAGTTGGTCCAAGTACAAAAAAATAAAATTTGCAAAAATGATTAATCAAAAAATTAATTGTAATGTTTGCGGAGAAAATTTTAAGGTCACTTTCAATGAAAATATTAAACAAGAAGAATGTCTAATTCACATAAAATCTAAACTTAAATTTGAAAAAAGAAAAGGATTTTTTGCCTTTCTTTTTAATGAGGCGTGTTATGAAAGAGACGTTTATGAACAGGTAACAAAATGCGAATCCTGCTGTCCGAATTGTGATACCGAGAAAGAATTATTCTTGATTAGCTACAATCCAAAAAGGACAATCAAAACAAAATGGAAAGAAACAGGATACAGGACTATTTAATGTTCTTTTTAACAAAAAAAGATCCTCCTTCTTTAGAGTAGGGGGATTTTTTTTTTGCAAAAATTTTGAAATGAAATAACCTAAAATTTTTAAATCGTTAATAAAAATATTTTTTTTGCAAAATTTTCAAACCGAAATACCCAAAATAGAATTACTTCACTTTTTTAGATAACTCATTAAGGTCCTTCTTCAAAGCTTCAATAGATTTTAAGAAAATGTTTTTTGGTTCTATCTGTCCAAATGATTCAATTGTAAAAACTAATTCATCTTTCGACACAATTTCAACTTCTTTATCTTCCTTTTCTGCAAGTCCTTCACAAACATCAGCAACTTCTCTTTCTTTATTATCCAAAATAATAGCTTTGTTCCCCTTTATACTAACTTCAACATCTGGAACTATCTGCTTTATTTTTTCTCCGATCTCTTTATCAACATTAATTTCTAAAACATCTCTATAAACAAACAATCCTGGTGAAAACTTAGAATGATCTGCACCTTTACCTGCAGCTGTTTTAGCAACAAGTTCAATTTCCTGACCTTTATTTAAAAGCGTAATTGGGATTTTGTCATAAATAACTTTAATATCCCCCTCCATCTCTCCAGAATAAACAAAACCCTCCTTGTTCGATTTCAATTTTAAAGTTCCTTCTTTTTTATTCTGTTTTAATGGAATCAAACCAATTCTATGTGCAATTGTTTCGTCATATAAGGGGGAATCGTTTTTCGAGATTTCAACTTCGTCAACAGCAACAACTGGAATCTGGAAGGTGTATCTTCTTATTGCATTAGCCAAACTATCTTCTATTTGTGCCTTAAACACAAGCTTATTTCCTGATTCCTTTATTGTTTCCATCTTATTATTTATTTTTTTATTTTTTTAAACCTTAAGGTCTTCTGCCCCGTCTACCACCTTTTTTCTTTGGACCTCCACGCGGAACTCTTGTTACATCAAGTATATTTAATATTTTATATCCTTCCTTAGATAAACTCTTAACAATTGCATTTGCTCCCGGACCTGGATTGGGATTTCCTGTTTTTGCACGAATTCTTATGTAAAGTGATTTAACACCTTTTTCTTTCATTATCTCTGAAATTCTCTTTGCAATAAACATAGCAATTGTAGGATTTGCTTTAAGTCGTGAATGCTTTGTAACCATTCCTCCTGTAACTTTTGCAAGAGTTCTTCCTGACATGTCTGTAACATGTGCAATAGTATTGTTGTATGAGGTGTAAATATTTACAACTGCTTCAACACTTTTTTCTTTCTTTACTTTTTTTTCGCCCTTAATTTCTTCTTTCATTTCAATTTTCTCTTCTTTAATAATATCCTTGCTCATTCTTTAGCCTCCTCAGAAACATCTTCTTTTATTTCGTTCGAGGACGCGTCGATTGATGAGTCTAAAATCTTTGATTTTGGGACTTTTAATTTAGCAGTTATTTTATCTTCAAGTTCAACTGGAACAATGTAAGACGGGATGTTCACTGCCTCCCCTTCAACTAAAATCTTTTTATGGGTAATCATCTGTCTCGCTTCCTTAACGGTTTTAGCAAGCCCCTTCCTAGATACAATTGTTTGCAATCTCCTATTCAATAAATCTTCTTTTGTCAAGGACAAAACTTCAGCAATAGAATTCACATTTAAACCAATTTTATTCAATCTACTAAAAAATAATTTCTTATCCTCTTCACTAGCCGAAACATTCTTTTTTGCTCTCTCCCTAAATCGATTAATTTTTGCTTCAGCTTTCCAAATTTCTTTCTTATTTTTCAAACCAAACTTTTTAACAATCTCTTTTTCCTCGTCGATTCTTGCTTTATCGAACGGTCTTTTTGGTCTTGAATAATTTTTATGTTTACGTTTCATTTTATTTCTTTACTTTTTTTTTGATTCCAGAACCTTTCGCTCTATTTCTTCTGAAATTTGATTTAGTTCTTTGACCCCGCATAGGCAATCCTAACATATGCCTAAAACCTCTATACGATTTTATTTGCTTTAATCTTTTCACATCAAAATCTTTTCTTAATTCCAAGTCTGTTCCCTGAAGATGTTTGTCTTCTCCTGTATCTAAATCATTTCTTCTATTTACCAAATATGACGGCAAATCAGGATTTTTTACAAAGGTCTCAATACTTTTTATCTCTTCAGGTGTTAATTCTCCTATCTTTTTTGTCTTATCTATTCCCAATTTCTTACAAACTGCATTAGCAAAACTCCAAGAAACACCTTTTATTTTGGTAAGACTTGGATAGAGTTTTGCACTACCTTCTATATCTTTAGACAAAATTCTAACAATTCTTCCTGTGTCTTGTTTTTGTACTTGTTCTACCATTTTAACTTTTTGTAAATAAATTGTATCTCTCAAGGCTTGTCAATTCCTGAAAAATTCTTTTCTCAACTGCCCTTTCTGGGTCAGGTAAGTTCGGAATTCTTTTTTTCATATCCTCAAAAGATTCAAATTCTTTTTCCTTTCTTTGTTTAAGTATTTCCTGCATATGCTTTTTCCCCATACCCGGAATTAATTCAATCTGATGTATTCTTTTATTTATTGCATCAGCTTTATTGAAAAAATCTATAAATTCTTTCTCTTTTTTCTTGACTACACTCTTTATAAATTCTTCTAATTGATTCTTTGCAGACTCAGTTAATTTTTCTCTATGTAATCTTCCCTTTATGTAATAAATTTTGTCTCTCTTACCCTCGCCAATGTAAACTTCTTCACCTATCTCAAGAGAAACACCTTTTCGGGGGATAAGTTCTAAAAGAATTAAACTCTCTTCACCTATAGCCTGTGCTATCGGGAGCATCTGCTTCGAAAGCGGATAACCGTTTGGTAAATACTCTAATATTATTGCTGTTTCTTCTCTTGCCATTTTCCTTATATGTATTGTTTAACAATCTCAATGATTTTCTTTGTTTCATCTTCGTCTAAACCCACGTCAGTGAAAATTTTATTCACTTCTTCCACACTTTCTGGAAGTAAGTCTATCACCTTTGTAATGGTATTTTCATTTAATTTCACTGATTCTAAATCTTCCAATTTCTTTCTCATTTCTTTTGCGTTTATAGAAGTTATATCTGTAAACTTCTTTATGAAACCAAGAATCTTTGCACCTTGCTCATCCTTCTTATCGATATATTCTGAAGCCTCGGCCATACTCAATGTTTCTGTGTTTTTTATCATTTTATTTTTTAGTTAATATTTTTTTTAAATGTATTGGCTCGACGAGAAATACTTTCTCTTTCTGTTGATCCTTTATCCCAACTAAATAACTTCTTCCCTGTCTTTTCAAAACAGTTCCTGTTCTTCCTTGAAGTCTCCTAGGAAAATTAATATTTCTTGAACGCTCTTCGACAATTGCAACTTTATCGCCTTCTCCAAATCTCTGAAAAAATCTACTTAACTGCAACTTTCCCCGCATTCTTATTGGCTTTTTGTTTACCATAATTTATCCAGAAATATACGCTTTAAAAAACTATCCCTACTTGAAATTATTCATGTTTTCTACTTCTCCGGGGTTCATATTTGTTCTACATAAATCGTCTTTATCCCGGGCATCTTCCATATTCTTAACAATAGCGTTAAACATTTTTTCTCCCCAAACATTAACTCCACATTTCCTACAAAAATCTATAACAGAATCACTTGGAACTTCCTCTGAACAATAGATACATTTCTTTACCATTTTCACCTCAATTCTAAAAGATTAAGTCTTCAACAAAAAATACTTTTTAAAGATTTGTGTGATTTTTTCTATCAAAAGTTTTTTAAACTACTTTCAAGCAATATAATTATGATAATCCCAGTTAGATGCTTTAGTTGCGGAAAACCCATAGGACATTTGTGGGAAGAATTCAAGAAGCGAACACAAGAAGATGGAGAGAACAAAAAGAAAGTTCTAGATGAATTAGGATTAGAAAGGATGTGTTGCAGAAGCGTTTTCCTTGGACAAACAGATACAATTGAACTTATCATTTTTACCCGTGTTCAACTCGAAGGTGGTGTCCGTTCCCAC
>CAYVIQ010000042.1:0-5415 GCA_964451595.1 Candidatus Woesearchaeota archaeon | reverse complement strand
TCACCGACTTCCTTGCAGTCTGCCTAAAGTCCGTTTGCAAAAAGCGGAGGACTAACCCGCCAACCTGTCTACAAAAAAACTAGAAATTAACCATATTTAAGTTTTTAGTTTACAACATTAGAATTAAACTTTTGTCCTTATAGGATGTTTAGCCCCGCAAGCCAAACAGTGAAGAAGATTAACTTTTCCTTCTTTAATAATCTCAGTATCAGGTTTATTACATTCCTTACACAAAACAAATTCCCGGACATAATCTTCAATACGGGGATTAATCTTCACACTTGGAATTTTATTATTTAACACTAACCTATCTCCTTCAATCTGACCTTGAGTTGCAAGACTCTTCAACAAAAATTTCTGTAAATGTTCCGGCTCCCTACGCAAATGTGACACGATCTGAAAAAAATTGGTCAAAACAGTTTTCTTACCTTCAAAACGACCTTCTACCTTTGGTATCTCAAACCTATTACCTGAACTTTGTATAGATATAACTTTTTTATACGCATCATTAAGCATTGATTCATAATCTCCCATAGAAAAATTAAAGTTATTTGGTTTATAAGTTTTTAGAATCGTTTCTTAAGAAATAACTCAGTAAAAGTCTTTCTCTTACTGTTAAGAGTGCGAGAAATTCACTGAAGATTTTCATCGCCAACTAACTTCAATATCATCTGTCCTTTGTCGAGGTAAAATATCAACATTATTTAATTCATTAGGAGAAAAAACATTTGCTTTAGCTTTAAACATAATTTCCCCAAGATACGCTATCATTGCACCATTGTCAACAAGCAAACTTCTCTCAGGACAAAAATATTTCACTTCATCAAAATCTTTTCTATTTTCACACATCATCCTACACATCTCCTGAAGTCGAGAATTACAAGCAACACCTCCGCCTAGCAAAAACTCATTTTTACCAACATGTGCTATAGCACGCTCAGAAACTTCAACAAGCATTGCAAAAACAGTTTCCTGTAAAGAATAAGCCAAATCTTCAACAGAAATTTTCTTATTAAATTTTTGTTTTAGATTTGTGAGAATTCCTGAAAGAGCAATATCCATTCCTTTAACAGTATAAGGAATTTCTAAATACTTACCCTCCTTTGCAATTTTTTCAATCTTTGGACCTCCTGGAAAACCAAGCCCAACATATCTTGCAAAGCTATCTATAAAATTCCCGACACCAACATCAAGAGTTTCACCAAAAATTCGATACTTTCCAGAAGCATAAGCAATTACTTGAGTATTAGCACCAGAAGCATACAACATAACTGGATCTTTTGCGCCAACACTACGCCCTACTTCTAAATGTGCAACACAATGATTCACACCCACTAAAGGTTTTCCTAATTTCTCTGAAAGTTCTTTTGCAAACTTCATACCCTCAAGCAAACATGGAGCCAAACCGGGACCTTGAGAAAATGCAATAACATCAATATTTTTCTCGCTAATTTTAGCATCACTCAAAGCCTTTGAATAAATCTCATCCTTAACAGAAACATGATGCTTCGCAACTTCAATAGGAATCATTCCCCCTTCGCCATCAGAAGTAGTAAAAGAATCTTTAGCATTAGCAATTATCTTTCCACTTTTAACAATCCCTACCCCAAAAGTGTGTGCTGTTGATTCAATTCCTAAAATCGTTACCATAAAAATAAAAAGATAAATCAAATATATAAAATTAATTATCTAGAATTCTTCAACTTCTGTTTCAAGATAACCATTTTTCTTTAACCATTGAATTTGATTAGAAGGATACTTAAATAAAACATCTCCCTTAGTGTCGTCCAACTCCCAAGGTTCAATGATAACTGTATCTCCCGGTCTCAACCAAAGTTTTCTCCGAAGTCTACCTGGAACACGACAGTTTCGCGATTTACCATCAAGACAGCTAACCATCATTTTATTTCCTCCAAGTCTCTCGTCAATAATTCCTATAATTTCTTTTCCGCGAGGAAGCTTTGCACGAGTAACTTTTGGTTCTCCTTCTTGATTATTGTTCTTGTAAAAACCCATAAATAAAAAATATAAGACAAGTTTATAAAACTTACATAAAGACCATTGCAAACTTCACACCATTAATCTCTCCAACATGCTCGTTAGAAATTATTCCATTATTTAAAGCAAGTTCAACAGACTTATTTCCAACAATATTAAAAGTTGCATCTTCCAATTTCATATTTATTAAATCTTCCACAATCTCTTCCTCAGACTTTTCCTCTCCCTTGTAAAAATTCTCTTTAACATCTAATTGTAAATTTCCTTCCTCAAACTTCTTCCCAATCAAATCATCATCAGCCAAAGCCACAACATATCTGTAACTTTTTATTACATTAATAAACATAAAAAATAAAAAAAGAAATAGTTAATAAACCTTTAGAAAGACTTTTTAGCTTCACCGCTAGAAACTGCTTTTTCTGCATCATCTTTGGACATGATTTTACACATACCACAACCACAGTCAACACACTTACCCTTAGCCATGAATCCGCCTCGAGCAGTTTTGTGCATCTCAGCATCTTTCATTTCTTTCTGCTCTTTGCATCTCATACATCTACCTTGTATCATTTTTACCTCCTGAATTCTATAAATCCAATGACCAAGAGAAGTTTTCTTTATTTTTAAGGCTTTTGAATTCAAAAATCCTCTCACTAAATTAAGAAAATACGAAAATAAAAATTTTAAAACAAAACTAACAAAATATAAAATAAAATTAAAAAATTAAAAGCAGAAAATTTATCTTTTCTTCTTCTTAACTGCTTTCTTCTTTACAGCCTTCTTAACAGTCTTTTTCTTAACTGCTTTCTTAGAAGTCTTTTTCTTTTTTCCGCCTCGAGCCATTACAGCTTCACAAACATTACCTTGTCCATCAACATAGTAAAGGTGTCCAGGCTTTCTCGTAACAGCATTTTTTACAATAATTTTTCCCATTTGATCTACCTCCTTTTAATTGTCTGTGAAGAGTACTTCTCTTCGATAAAAAAAGTCCTAAAAAGTATTTAAATCTTTTGTCCCGACGAGGGTTCTGATTTTTGAGAGGTAAAAATCATTCAAAGGAATTTCCAAAAGAGAATCATAGAATTTTGTCGAAGGAAGAACTGAAAATCTCCATGATTTTACAATTTTTTTATCAAGAATTTTACCCTTTTCATCTAACCAAATAGCGAGAAAAGGAAAGAAAACAAAAAAAGAGTGAATTTTTAAGTTTGTTTTATTACTAAAACTAAACAATAAAGCTTTAGCTTTTTCACGACGACGAAACATCAAACCTCTAACTTTTCCAAATTCAGAAACATTCACCACATTCAGAACTTCAATTCTTTTAGAACCATCTATTAATTCCAAAGTTCCTCTCTTTTTTTTCCTCAATTTTTTCATTATCATTGCCAAAGTTTTTCAATTCAAATTTTTCCTTATTAATTTTTTTAGATTGATATGTTTTAAACATCAAATTAACATTCTTATCACAAACCCAATCATGATGTCTAAACCCTCCACCAAAAGCCTTTGGAATATGCATCAATTCATGAATTATTGTTTTAATTTTCTCATCATCAGATTGTCTCTCAAATAATTCTAAGAACTCCAAAGCATAATGAGCATCAACGCCAATAGCCATTTGCATGATTTTTCCAACAGTATGACATCTTGCAACAGTTCTCTTAGAAGAACTACCAGAACTCCTAAAGCATTTCACCCTTGACATGTCGACATGAGGAAAAAGCAAATTAGAAATCTCCTCTGCTATAATCTGTAAATCTTCTGCATATTCATATCGCATAAAAACCAAAAAGAAAATAGATTTATATAGTTTAGTCACCCCTAAAAAATATGATAATCCCTGTAAAAGGAAATGTCATAAAACTCAAATTTAAAGAGTTTAGTTCTAATGTATATATTGTAAAAATAAAAAGAGAAACAATTCTAATTGATACAGGATCAAAACTCGCTAGAAACGAATTATTAAACAATCTAGATTCACTAAAAATCTCTCCAGAAGAAATCAACATGATAATTTTAACACATAATCATTTTGACCACAATGAGAATATCGAACTTTTTAAAAATGCAAAAATATATGGAAACAAAGAAGAATTTCCAGAGGAGAATATTTTTGATATTAACAAATTAAAAATTCCTGAATTCCAAATAATTGAATGTCCAGGGCACACAAAAGGAAGCATCAGCATTTTATTAAAAGAAGAACGAGTACTTTTCTCGGGAGATACTTTATTCCATAAAGGAATCGGGAGAACTGATCTACCTGAGAGCGTTCCAGAAAAAATGGCAATCACGCTCGAAAAATTAAGAAAAATAAATTATGAAATTCTTTGTCCAGGGCACGATTAATTTTAATCTTCAATCTCGACAAACTTAATTCGTGAATTAAAACCCGAAACAATTTTAATTTTTTTACCTAATTCTTTTTTCAAAAACTTTTCAATTGCAACATTTGCT
Organism: Candidatus Woesearchaeota archaeon; assembly: GCA_964451595.1. Taxonomy (GTDB): domain Archaea; phylum Nanobdellota; class Nanobdellia; order Pacearchaeales; family GW2011-AR1; genus MWBV01. The sequence goes on along the minus strand of CAYVIQ010000042.1, from coordinate 957 downwards.
TTTCCCTCAATAGGTTTCTCCAAAATCCAGATTTCAAATTCAGAATCAGAAATTTTCTTAAGTTTCTCTTGAGAAGAATTTGTATGAACTTTTATTTTAACTTTCATAAAATTATCTATCCTCAGGTTTTTTATAAGGTCTTCCAAGAACAGCATAAATTTCTCTCTCAGTTTTTCCTGCAATTTTTTTATTTCCTTTAAACAAACCATGTTGTGTTAACTTAAAACCTCTTCTTTTTGCAACAAGTCTCAAACCAATATTAGAACCTTTCTTTCCAGAATAAGCTAGCAACTCTGCACCCCACTCATCTTCGGTAGTATAATACAATTCAACTTTAATACCTTCAACATTCCATGTTGATTCCTTTTCACCACCCTCAACAAAATTCCCAAGAGTTTTCATTTTATCTTCCAAATTAATTTTATTTTTAGGAATCAAAACAATATCAATATCTTGTGGACTTTCCTCGTGACGCCTTATACTTCCAGCAATCTCAATTTTTTTACAAAAAGATTTCAAATCATTTTTCAACTTTTCAGAAAGATTCAAAACTTTTTCACCTTTTTGAGTCATATAAAACTAAAGAATTATTAATTAATAAATTTACCGAGAAACAATCTCTAAAGCGTCACGATTTTTCAAAACGTGCTCTTTTCCCCATGCCATCTTACTTCTCGCGTCAATTGCCTTTATGAAATTCTTTCCAAAATCAGTGTGAAGATAATATGCAAAATCAAGAGCAGTAGTCCCACTAGGCATTAAAAAACAATCAGGAAGAATATTTCCTTTAGAATCTCCCAACTTATTTGCCCCAGCAGGAAAAATAGAAATGTAACCCAATATATCAAAAACAGCAGAATTCAAGACTTTCTGAACACCTGTTCCAAACTCAAACTTTTCCAGAACATCTTTCTTAATTTTATCCAAAGCCAAAATCTGTTTTTCATTTAGTTCCTT
>CAYVIQ010000041.1:0-5420 GCA_964451595.1 Candidatus Woesearchaeota archaeon | reverse complement strand
TCAGGAAGAAATACGTTTTTACAAAACCCTGCTTTTTCTAAAACGTCAAGAAAAGTCTTTCCAGAAACAGAATAGTCATGGGATCCTGCAATAATAAAACAAGGAATTTTGGATTCTTTCAATCTCTTAAATTCTGAAAAGGTTGCTTTAAGTGTTTCTATCGAAGGATATGCAGAGTCAAATAAATCTCCTGCGATTAAGAGAAAATCAACTCTATTTTCAATACAAATATCTAGAGATTTTCTAAAAGAATTAAAATTCAATTCATTCATTGGTTCTTGTTTCCAACCTCCGAGATGAACATCTGCGATATGACCAAACTTCACCATTTTTACTCGTAGAAAGTTTACAATAATTTAGAAGAGAGTTGGTATATAAATTTGATTGTGATAAAATGAATTTTTAGATATAAAATGGATTATCCGAATAAAGTTTTTCCCATGACTGTCAACAATGTAACTATTGTTGCTGCAATAAGAACCCCATAGATATTGGCCTTATAAAATTGTTTTTTATTTAAACCAAGCATAAATGCTCCAAGACTGCCCATGTACACCCCACTTCCTGGAATTGGGAGACTAATAAATAATGTAACGCCAAAAACACCAAAACGTTGCATGTAGGGAGATAATTTTCTATGGCTTCTGTCCATAAACCTAGAATAATATTTTCTTATTTTTGATTTTCTTAATCCATTATCAAAAAAACCCACGAGATTAAAAATGATGATTCCCAACAAAATATTTGTAATTGATGCTATCAAAAAAACGAAACCAGGATGCAAGCCTAAACCAGAAACAGTTATTCCCCACGGCAGAGAAAGTGTTCCTGATAAAATGCCCACAGGTATTGAAAGACGTAATTCTATTAGTGGCAAAAAAGTGATTAAAATAAGAATTAACAAGTCAGTTATCATGTGTTTTTTAAAAGAGATTTTTATTATTAACCTTTTGGTATATATTTTGCAGTGTGATTAAATTTAAATAGTTTTTACTATAAAAAAGTGTATGAATGCTGACTCTAAAGAAGAATATACAAGTGCAGAAGTTGATAAGATGGGATATGTTATACCTTTGGGAAGAGGTTTAGGATTTACGGGAGGGACTAAATATTTCCGAGGAAATAAAGATAATATTGAGGAGAAGGTTAGAGATGTTGCAATAAAGGTAAAGGGGAATAATTATTTTGAGATAGTAGAATCGATTTCTTACGACCATCCGCGAGAGAATTTAGATGAAAACAAAGATATTTCTTACAACATCTTGTATACTCAAGGAAGTCAAAAGATTATTCTATCATCTAAAATAGATAAGATATTAGCAAGAGAAGATTCTGACAATATCAAAGAAATTTGGAATAATCTAAGTGATCTTAATAAAGATTTTTAGTTCATGTAAAAATAATTCTTCGAAAAATAACTTTTGTTTATTGATAATTTTTGATTTATATCCAAGCTTCTTGAAATTGACCTTTTTGGAAAGTGATGAAGTAATTAGAAATATCTTTCCATTTTCTTCAATAAAAGGTTTGGCTTCATTTAGAAATTTAATTATTATCTCGTCTCCCTTTTTCCCAGCAGTAGTTATAACTTTTGATTCTTTAGGCTCAGAATAATTTTTGTCTTCGGGCAAATAAGGAGGATTAAAAATTATCAAATCAAATTTTTTATTAGAAATTTTATTAAACAAATTTGATTTGACTGAATTAAAACCCAATTTTTTGCAATGTTGTACTGCTATTTGATTAAGATCGCATGAGAAAATATTTTGTTTTTTTATTCCAGATTCTAGTGCAGTTTGAAGATTTATTCCAGAACCGCATCCGACTTCAAGAAATTTTATGTTGGGATTTTCATCCAGAATATTTGGAATTTCATTTTTCAAATTCTCGGACATTAAATAAGAATCTTCTTCAGGAGAGTAAATTGAAGGGTCCATCTTATAAACCAAAGTTATTTATAATTTCTAGAAATTTCTCTTTGAAGAAGAATATTGATATTATGAAACCAAAAATAATTGCAATTAATATTATCAAGAGTATTATTAAAAATTTTTTCTTTTTTTCTGTAACTTTCTGTCCAGAATTCGTTGTAGATTTCTCGAAAGAATAATCGGAAATATGTTGGGTTTTCTTGGAAGGCGTAATTCCTAATCCTGATTTTGTAATTTCTATAGGAGGGTTTGGATTACTAAGATTTCTTATTGCTTCACTTACAATTTTTTTGAATTCTCTTGGAGATTCGTTCCCATATTTTGAAACTACTTGTTTTACCTGAGATTTTTTAATAAGAGGGTATTCTATTTTTTGTACAGAAGGTTGTTGTTTTTCAGGTTCTTTTCCCTTGAAAATCTTTTTTATTCTCACATTCTTCAGAGCTTTTTTATCTCCTTTAGCTTCAGTTTCCTTCTTTGCTGTGAGTTCTTTTTCTTGGTGCACAATCGTTTGCATAATCTCCGTCGGAGTTCTAGAATTAAGCAACATTGCAGATTCTTCTATTTCTTTTTTAGAATAACCTGCATTAAAAAGTGTCATCATTGCTTTTTGTAAAGATTCTCCTCTTGAAAGAGCCGATACAAGACCTCCGAAAACTTCTGGATTTACCATTTTACAAAATCTCTTGATAATTGAGTTTCACCAAAATATTTAATTTTGAGTTTTCCATTTTATATTTTAACCACGTTTCCATTTTTAGAGAGATGTACTGTCTCGCCAAATTTGTATCCTAATTCAACAGATAAATCTGCCATAGGGGATTCTTGTTTAAGCGACCCATGAGCAGGAATTATATGTTCAGGTTTTAACATTTCTACTAAATCTCTTAAATCTTCACGACCTCCGTGACCTGACACATGAATGTCTGTTTGTAATCTGGCTCCAATTGATCTTAATTTTTTATCCATTTTTTCTCTTGCTGAAATATTTTCTGGTGCAGGAATTATACTCGAGGAGAAAATTAAACTATCTCCATTTTTGAAATGGAAGGGCGTTTCACCATTAGAGATTCTATCTAAAATAGATCCTTTCTCTCCTTGATGTCCAGTGCATACAACGAGATATCTTCCACGATCTTTGTCCAATCTTTTTAGGAAAGAATCTACCTGCTTTCGGTATTTTAAAAGTTTTATTTTTTTTATGAAAGGGCACATTCCAACATTTTCGGCGGCTTTTACGTACTTGTTGAGACTTCTGCCTAAGAAAACTATTTCACGTTTTGTTTTTTTACCAAATTCAACTATACTTTTTAACCTTGCAATATGCGATGAAAATGTTGTTATAAAAAATGCGCTATCACGATTTCTAACATTTGACATTGCATCTTCTAAAAGATTTCTAGCAATCCTTTCGCTTGCGGTTCTTCTATCTGTATCTGAATAGAGCGAATCTACGACGAGACATTTTACTGCTTTCTTTTTTCCAAGTTCCTTTATTTTTGAGAAAGAAAAAGGAGCTCCAATTGTAGGATTTTGATCAATTTTAAAATCAAGTGCATAAAATAATCCCCCTTCTACTGTATGCCATAAAGCAAAAACACACTGTATTGTTGAATGTGTTGTGTGAAGGAATTCTAATTTTAATTTTCCATTTGCGCCATTTACATAATAAGTAGAGTTTGCTTTTATTGTAGTTATTTTATTTCTTACACGAATTTTTTCATCTTCTAGAATTGACTTGAAAACTTCCATCGTAAAAGGCGTTGCAATAATTTCTGCGTTTGGATAACGATGTGCAATATAAGGTAATCCACCCACATGGTCTAGATGTGCATGACCCACAACTATTGCTCGAACTTTATCTGTCCATCCAAGTTTGTCCAAAACGAGGTCATCCGGAATCGCTTTTATTCCTCTTAACATTTCTTCAGAATATTTAATTTGAGATTCTCTTTCCTGTAATTCAATCAAGGGAGGAAGATAAATTCCTGCATCAAAGATAATAACATCCTCTCCAACTTTCACAGCAGTCATATTTTTTCCTACTTGTTCGTATCCTCCGACTGTACAAATTTCCATTTTCCTTTAATGAGTTAGGAAAGTTCAGTTTATATAATTTTTTGGGATTGGAAGGTTTTTTATAATTAGTTTTTTTTAATTAAATTATGAAAGCTTTAATTCCATCTCATAAGGAAAATAAAAGATATCTTTTAGTTCGAGGAAAAAATTTAAAGAAAAATATTGAGAAAGCGATTTTGGAATTTGGAGGAGTTTTAGGTTTGTCGAAATGCGATTTGAGTTTTATTAAATCTTCATACCCTCAAAAGCACGAGAAGAATTCTGCCATAATTTGTATTAATCGAGAAGCTGTTGATTCTGTGCGAGCTTCACTTGTTGTTTTTCCAGAAAGAATGGAAATTGTGAAAGTTAGTGGGACTTTGAAAGGCCTTAAAGAAAAGAAATTTTAGTCTAATAAAGTTTATAAAGTATGAATTTTATTTCATATGATGAAGAAGAAATTTTTACTTGCATCATCAATATTTTTATTTGTAATATTATTTGTAGCATTTGTTAGATTAGTTCCAAAAGGCGATTCGGAGAATATTAATCAAGTAGATGCTGGAAGCACTAGTCAAAATACAACAGTGACTTCTCAAGAAACCTCTCTAAGTGAATTATCAACACATAATTCCCTTTCTGATTGTTGGGTTGCTTACGACGGGAAAGTTTATGATATAACATCATTTCTTCCAAATCATCCTGGCGGAATAAATAGGATACTTCCTTATTGCGGAACAATGGATGAATTCCAAAATGCTTTTACCAAACAACACAGAACTTCAAAAGTCAAAATGTTAATGACAGTTGGTGTTTTAATGGGAGATTTTGAAGTAAAAGGAAATACAAATGGTTAAGAATTTTAACACAAAAGAAATTGCAAAACCTTTTTTGAGAATTGTTTTGAGTTTGGTATTTTTGTATTTTGGGACATCACAAATTATTTCTCCTTCGAATTGGGCGAGTTTTGTACCTGGATTTTTAACAGTGGGATTTAGCGCAAATAATTGGGTAATCTTTAATGGAATTCTTGAGATAACTTTGGGATTATTTTTAATCCTTGGATTATACACTAGATTTTCGGCAGTAATTCTTTCAATCCATTTATTTTTTATAGCACTTTCCGTCGGATTTAATCCAATTGGAATTAGAGATTTAGGTTTAGCCTTTTCGACGTTCGTTGTTTTTCTCAACGGGATTGACAAATATTGTTTGGACAGGAAGTTTATTAAGAAATAAAATATATTCTAGAGTGGGATAATTCTTAAAAAGAAAATTAGAGATAAAAATCAATGGAAGATTTGATTAAAAGATTATTTTGGCCAAAGAGAGATTACATTAGGGTTGTCTATGATTATAATGAAAATTTTGTAAATGAATTCCTTAGTGAATTAAATAATCGTGGAGGTAAAGTTGTTAAGTTAGATGATA
>CAYVIQ010000040.1:0-5435 GCA_964451595.1 Candidatus Woesearchaeota archaeon | reverse complement strand
AACATTCGTCGGTTACTATGCTAATGCCTAAAACTTTCATTCCCATGTGGTTGGCAACTATATTTTCCGGAATTGTGGACATCCCTACCACATCCGCACCGGCAGCTCTAAGAAACCTGTATTCGGCTTTCGTTTCCAGGTTAGGACCGGTTACAGCCACATAAACACCTTTTTGTACTTTTATCTTATTCTCTATTGCAATTTCTTCCGCAAGTTTTATACTTGATTCAGTAAGTTTCATAAAATCAAGGTAAATCACATTATTATTCTTACGAATAGATTCACCAATCTCTTCCCTATAAGAGTTAAAAAAATTCTTAGCCTCTATAACAAGTTCTTCATTATTCGAACGCTGTTCCTCATTTTTTGGTTCATAACCATCTTCTTCATTCATCTAGCAGAAAAATGTGTTTGATTTTTATATATTTATGTGACTTGAAACAACGTTAATAATAAATGAGCCTACTGAGATTTGAACTCAGGACCTCTGGCTCTCTTAGACTTCGGAGCTAATTAAGTTCGCAAGAACTACATTAGACAACTCCAGAGAGATACAATCCTATCGAATTGCAGTCATATAAGACCAGCGCTCTGACCAGACTGAGCTATAGGCTCTTAGTAAGTTTAGAGAATAAATTTTATATTTAAAACTTGTTATTAAACAAAACTATTAAAAAAGACTCTTTCTTAAAACCTTAAGAATAAAATCGTTGAAAGGAGGTAATAAAATGGCATATGAAGAATTAATGACAGGTGAAATTCTAGCTTTGATTGCTGGAATGATTCTTATATCAATTATCGTCGCAATAGGACTTTACATATATACCAGTTTTGCTTTCATGGCAATTGCTAAAAAAGCTAAACAGAAAAATCCCGGATTAGCATGGATTCCAGGAGTTGGTCCTTTAATAATAGCGTACCAAACATCCAAAATGCATTGGTGGCCTTGGTTACTTTTAATTGGGTGTTTAATTCCATTTTTAGGATGGATTGCAACAATGACATTCTGGGTTTTCTCAATAATCTGGATGTGGAAGATGTTTGAAAAAGTCAAGAAACCGGGATGGTGGGCAATATTAATGATAATACCAATAGTTGGTTTAATCATGGTAGGTATCGCTGCTTGGTCTAAGAAGTAATTTTATTTTTTATTTTATTCTATTTTTTATTCTATAAACAAAAAGTGTTAAGTTAAACGCAAACAAATTAAAAGCTTACTTAATTGGCGAGAAATTAAGAATCATTAGAACCAATTGGTTCAAAACTTTCTACAAAAACATTGTATGTGGAATAATAATTGCAATTATCCAATGGACATGAATAAGTAATTGTATAAATATTTCCATATTTCAATCCAAAAAACTGAACAAATTCTCTCATAAATCCTTCTGATGTCCCAGTAAACTGAATTTCCTTGCCCTCAAAATATTTCCCTTCTTTCTCAACATTGTTTGTTAAAGTTAAATCAGGCATAGTTGTCCTTGAATTCTCAATTCCTGCTTCCAATAATTCTTCTAAGGTATAATTAATTTCCTCTTCAATATGACCTACACTTACAAAAATAAACTCTGCATTCTCACTTTGCTTATCTTCACTTGGTGGAAGATATGTATAAAAAATATAACCAAGATTGGATCCTTCCATTTCTACCCAATCAGATTTTATTATTGCTCTAAAGTCTTTATGAATTGAGGTTATCATTTCTCCAACATAATCATTCTGTTCTTGAGAATTTAAATTACTCTCTTTCTGATTACTACTAATAAAATAAAAAATACCTAATAAAATAAAAGCAACTACAAAACAAATAATCACAATATTAACTTTTCTCATTTTATTAATTAAAAAGGATTATTCTGAAGACCCTTCGCCAGAAGTAACATCTGTTTTAACTTCGGGTTTAAATCCATCATCGTCTCCACTTTCTTCTCCCGCAACTTCCATTTTAATTTCAGGTTTTAAACCATCATCTCCCGAACTTTCTCCTTCTTCAACAACAATCTCATTATCTCCATCCCCGGATTCTCCAACACTATCATTAATCACTTTTTCAGAATCGCCAGTACCATAAGTTCCAGGAGCAAATGTTCTTTCTGCAATTTGTTCTTTAACTTCATTTATCTCTTGTTTTACTTCATTTGCCATAGTCCTATTCTCAGTTCCATTAAAATCAATTGTATTTTGTTTTGATTTATTTTCAAATTCATCAATAACATTTTCAACTTCTTTTCCAATAATATAATTTATCAATCCTTCATCATTTTTAATCATTGTAATCTCACCACATTTTTCTTCTAAAAATTTATCTCCCTCAAAACACTGGGGAATTGATTCTCTCATTGTGGGTGTTGACCCTTTTTTTCCACACTTATTTCTTGTTCCTATAAAATTTCCATATTCATCCCAGTCCTCTTCTGTTTCTTTAAACTTATCATATTGTCTACATTCTGGTTTATCATTTTCATTCCAACATTCTTCAGGAACACAATCTGAAGGACTTTCCCCCCACAACATTTTTTCTTCTTTTGCTCTAAACAAATTCATTAAAAACTTAGGTACAAAACTTTCTGCTTCAAGGGGTTCCAAAGAGTTTAATTCATTACATGCAACTTCGTCATCTTGATATTCACATCTAAGTGCTAAAGCAATCATTTCTTCACATTTTGCTTTTTGTTCAACATCAACATTATTCTCACAATTACAAGTCCCAGGGTCATCCATACAACTTCTAATTTCCAACATTAATTTAACAAACATTCTTTCTTGGAGGTCTTTTAATTTTGCTAAATCGTCTTTAAGAGGTTCAGGAGCAGTTTCAGGATTACATTCTTCATCATTTAACATTAAAGCAAAATCTTCCTTTGCAAGCTCACTACAATATTCATAAGTTTTTTCAGTAAGAACTGCTGTAAGTTGTGTTTTCTCTTCTTCTAAAAGATATTCATCAAATTCTTCTGGAAGAGTTTCATCTTCATTTATTTTCTTGACTATTTCTTCGGCATTAGTTTTAACTTCTTCTGACGTACCTAAAGAAACTTTTTCTTGTATAACTTGAAGTTTTTCTTTTGCTCTTCCTAAATTCTTAATTGCTTCATTTTTTTCTTGATTTTGGACATTTATAATTGCAGAATCGACTTCCTTTTCTCTAATTTCCAATGATAATCTAACTTCATTATCCCCCCCTGAAAAAGCTAATTTGATATTATCCACAAATCTATCAAATCCAGAATAAGTCTGAGATTGATCTTGAGCCAAAACTAGAGGTGAAATAAATAAGATTCCTAATAAAAGTAAAACTACTCCCTCTTTTTTCATAAATTAATAATATAAAGGAGGTATAAAAATATTCCTCTTTTTTCAATCTGTCCATACTATTCTTCCACTTGAATTATCACGCTTAGGAAAAAATTTTTTTCTTATACTTAATCAAAAATAGCCCCACCAGGATTCGAACCTGGGTCAATTGGCCCAGAACCAATCATACTTGACCACTGTACTATGGGGCTTTAGAAAAATTAGAATTTTTGAGATTAAAAAGTTTTCTTTAGAACAATCTAACCAACGATTAATATTAAGATTAAAAATGTTCCAAATTAAACGCCCCGACCGCCCACGACCCCAGTCATGCATCCTAAGGGGATGTCGTTTGCGTTTGCTTTATTGTGATTGGTGGGTTTTGTTTTTAAATCTTGTCGACTACCGTTGGGTGATGGAAATTATTTCAAATATTTCTTGTGTTCTGCCAAATATCTTCTGAAAAACCACTGGGTAAAAATATTTTCATCGCTATTGACCTGCGATCTCTCGAGAGCAGTGTAATGGCTGGTTCTCTTGGTGTAGGGTATGTCAAGCATTGGGAATCCGTGCTTTTTTAAAACGAAGTTCATCATCAGTCTCGACATTCTGCCATTTCCATCAGAAAAAGGATGAATAGTTACAAACTTTAAGTGTACAAGTGAGGCCAGCTCCACCGGATGAATTTTCTTTTTTGCCCTGTTGTACCAGTCAGAAAATTCTTTAAGCAAAACATCAAGCTCCAAGTACATTGGAGGTTTAAATTTGGAAAGAGCAATCCCTACATCATGATCTCGTATCTTGCCTGCGATATCGACTTTTGTATCTCGCATCAGTTCCCTATGCCACTGTAATAGAATTTGCATGTTCAAATCCTTGTCAAAATCCAACATTTCAAAAAAGACCTTACTGTGAGCTTCGGCTTCCTTTATATCCTGCATTGGTTTTGCTGAAGGCGATATCCCATTCTCAAGAAGATCAGCAGTCTCCTTCAGCTTTAATGTGCTGCCTTCTATCTTCTGGGTATTGTAGATGAACTTAATTGCAAAGTTATCCTTTGACTTTTCTTTCGCAGAAGTTGGCATCCGATCATATTCGGCACTGAACCTATTTTGAATCTGATCAATGTCATTGAGAAATTTATCGCGATAGAATTTTCTGAGAAATTCCTTTTTCTTTTCATCAATATCCATCGGTATTGAGCGGCCAACGTAAAACTGCTTTTTCTTGACAGAATTACCTTCCCGATAGCTATGCACGAGATAAAAATATTTCCTGCCTGAACTTCGCTATATTTCTCAGGAACATTTGCTGTTACACTAATAGCCGAGACACTATTAATACCAATAAATATTAAAAATAGAAATACACCAAAAAAAATCAGTTTACTTTTCACTTTTTTCTCACCCAGAATTTAATTATTAAAAAATATCCAATTAAAATAAATATTCCTATCTCAACTAGGATAAAAATCAGGCTTCCTTTAACTCTTTCTTGAATTGGAATATCAAAAACTTCTTTCGATGAAATTTCGGATATTAAACACCAATCAACTTCAGATATACTTGTGTAAGTTCCAATAGAATCGTCTCCCTTGTAATCTTCAAAGTGAGAAACCAAATCTTGCTTAGATTTATCAAAACATTTTTCAGAATTTATTGTATCAACTTTTTGTATAAGCAAATTAACTTCTCTTTGTCTTAGCGGAGTAATTAAAAAATTATTTTCATCAACGATATATGATTCTCCAGTTTCTCCTAATCCAGTTAATTCAGCAGAAATGTTATTAATTTTCTCCATTGAATCTTGCAAAATAATTGCTCCAATAAAATTTTTATTTTCATAAATTGGTGCAATAAACAAGAGAGTTAAGTTCGGCTTCCCAATTTCTGAATACGGACCATATACTGTATCTTTCTGAAAAGCCTCAAATTCACTGTATGCCCTTCCAAGAGACATATTCTGATATGAAGAAAATTTTAAATTTACTCCCAATTCCTGGCCGATTTCAACCTCATAAACAACATATCCATCTGCCGAAATAAATATCAAATTTTCATAATCCGAAATTTCTTTAAACCTCTTTATGGAATCAACTAAATCAGAAGAGATATTGCGCAAAACCCTAAACTCTTCTAAAT
>CAYVIQ010000039.1:0-5587 GCA_964451595.1 Candidatus Woesearchaeota archaeon | reverse complement strand
TGTTTCCTTATCCTTCTGGAAGTGGTTTGCATATGGGGCATGCTTTGAATTATACTATTGGAGATATTTTTGCGCGGTTTAAGAGAATGAATGGATTTAATGTTCTTTATCCTATGGGTTATGATGCGCTTGGTTTGCCTGCGGAAAATGCAGCTATTAAAGATAAGACTCATCCGGAAGATTATACTAAGAAGTCAATGAAGAATTTTATGAAACAGCAGAAAATGTTGGGACTTAGTTATGATTGGTCTAGGTTGATTAATACTTCTTCTTCAGATTATTATAAATGGGACCAGTGGATTTTTTTGAAGATGTTGGAGAAAGGTTTGGCTTATCAGAAAGAGGCTTCTGTGAATTGGTGCCCTAGTTGTAAGACTGTTCTGGCGAATGAGCAAGCTCAGACTGGAAATTGTGAAAGGTGTAAATCAAAAGTTGAAATTAAAATTTTGAAACAATGGTTTTTGAAAATAACTAATTATGCTGATGAACTTTTGGATAAGTTGGATGATTTGAATTGGCCTTCTAGGACAAAAGCAATGCAGAAAAATTGGATTGGAAAAAGTTATGGGACAGAAATTGATTTTGAGATTGAGAATTTTGGGAAATTTCCAATTTTCACAACACGTCCGGATACTATTTTTGGAGTTACATTTATGGTTATATCTGCACAACACCCTAAACTTTTTGATTTGGTAACTAATGAACAAAAAATTGAAGTTGAGAAATTTTTGAATAAATTAAAAGGTGTTTCTGAAAAACAACAAGAAGAATTAGATAAGCAAGGAGTTTTTACTGGTTCGTATGCAATTAATCCAATAACAAAGGAAAAAGTTCCAATTTATGCGGGGAATTTTGTTGTTTCTGATTATGGTTCTGGAATGGTTATGGCTGTTCCTGCTCATGACCAAAGGGATTTTTTGTTTGCTAAGAAATATGAAATTCCAATTAAAGTTGTTATTGATCCAATTGGATTGGAAATTGAAAAACCAGAAAAGATGACACATGCTTATACGGAAAAAGGTAACTTAATTAATTCTGGAGAGTTTAATGGAATTGAAAATTCTGAAGCTAAAGAAAAAATTACGAAATATTTGGAAAAGAAAAATATTGGTAGAAAGAAGGTTAATTTTAAACTTAGAGATTGGTTAATTTCAAGACAAAGATATTGGGGAACTCCCATTCCAGTTGTTTATTGTGAAAAGTGTGGGGTTGTTCCTATTGTTGAAAAAGACTTGCCTGTTAGGCTTCCTAAGAATGTTAAGTTTGGTGAAGGAAATCCTTTGGAGACAAATGAGAAATGGATTGAAACAAACTGTCCTTCTTGTGGAGGTTCAGCTAGAAGAGAAACAGATACAATGGATACATTTGTGAATTCATCGTGGTATTTTGCACGTTATTGTGATTCTCAAAACGAAAAAAAAATTTTTGATAAAAAAAATGTTGATTATTGGTGCCCTATTGATCAATATATTGGCGGGGCAGAACATGCTTGTATGCATTTGATTTATTCTAGATTTTATACAAAGTTTTTGCGAGATATTGGTTTGTTTAATTTTGATGAACCTTTTACAAAACTTTTTCATCAGGGAATGTTGCATGGTAGCGATGGAGAAAAAATGAGTAAGTCACGAGGAAATACTATTGACCCGATTGATGCAACCAAAATTTATGGTGCAGATTCTTTAAGGTTAGCTTTGATGAGTTTTGCTTCTCCAGATTCGGATACTAATTGGGACGAAAAAGTTTTAATTGGAAGTTATAAATTTTTAATTAGGGTTAAAGAGTATTTTGATAATGTAAAAATTTCTAAAAAAACAGATGCTAAAATTGATAGTAAATTAAACAAAATAATTAAAGAAGTTACAAACCAAATTGAGAATTTTAAATATAATTTAGCTATAATAAAGATTAGAGAGTTATTTAATTCTCTTCCTAAAGAATGTTCTAAAGAAGTTTTGGAAAAGAGTTTGAAATTGTTAAGTCCTATTTGTCCACATATTACAGAAGAATTATTTGAAAAGTTAGGAAATAAAAATTTTATTAGTTTAAGTGAATGGCCTATTGCTACAGAGAAAAAAATTGATGATAAATTTGAGAAACAAGAACAATCGGTTGAAAACTTAGTCAGAGATATTATTAATATAAATAAAATTATTGAGGATAAAGGGGAGTCTAAAGATTTAGTTTATGTTTATGTTATGCCAAATGAGTTAGAATATTATTCTGACGAAAATCTTAATAAGAGAGTTGGAAAAGAAGTAAAAATTTTTGCGGTTAATGATAAAGAAAAATACGATCCGAATAATATTTCTAAGAAGGCGAAGCCCAATCGACCAGCAGTTTATTTTGAGTAATTAACTTTTTATAATGTATTTTCTTTTCTTTTTTATGAGGGATAGTGTTTTGTATAATGATAACTCTTTTCATTTTTCTATGAATAAGAAGTTATTTTATTTTTTCATATTTATACTTTTAGGGATAATTTTTATCTTACTTGGTACTTCATTTTCAAACATTATTAAACATAATATTTCTTCTAAAATTGTTATTTGTGGTGATGGAAGTTTTACAGGTACTTGTTCTCTGACAAAGCCTTATTTTTGTAATAGTGAAGGAGTTTTAGTTAGCGATGCAGATATTTGTGGATGTTCAGAGAATTTTAATCTGAAAGATGGCTCATGTGTTTCTGTTTATGAGGTTTCTCCAAAAGAGATTACCTTGAAGTATTCTTTGGAAGGAAAGGAGAATTTTATAGATTATGTTATGTATGAAGATTTCAATAATTATTTTTATTCATTAAAACAATCTATTTCTTATTCAGAAAAACAAGATTCTTCAAGAGCAGATTTTAAACTTAATAAAATAGATGATGATTTGCAAAGAGATTTTCTTATGCCTTTGGTTATTTATATTCAAAATTTAGGTTTAAGTAAAGATGATCAAGTTAGGGTTGCTATAAGTCTTGTTCAGAATATTCCTTTTGGAGAATCAAATAAGACTTTTATTTTTGGTGGTCAAAAAATTCCTTATTCGCGATACCCTTATCAAGTTTTGTATGACTATGAAGGTGTCTGTGGCGAGAAAACTGAATTGCTTTCATTTTTATTAAGAGAATTGGGTTATGGTATTTCTTTCTTTTATTATTCTGAAGAAAATCATGAAGCTTTGGGAATAAAATGTCCTATTGAGAAAAGTTTTTCGAGTATTGGATATTGTTTTGTTGAAACAACTGCTCCTTCAATTATTTCAGATAATGGAATAATTTATTCAAACATTGGTAAATTATCTTCTGTTCCGGAGCTTTATTTTATCTCGGAAGGTTTGACTTTTGGTGAAAATGGTTTTTATGAGATTCATGATGCAAAAAAATTAAAGAGAATAAGAAAAGCTGTTTCTAATAGGGGATGGTTGGGCCCTTTGATGAAAAAAACTTTTGATAAATTAAAGAACAAATATAGCTTGGTTGAAGAATATTTTAGTGGATAAATTTAATCTTCTAAAATAGCCTTTATTCTTCGAATTCCTGAACTCGAAGATTCTTCTTTTATTATTCTGAATTTTCCTAATTCTTTTGTATTGCTTACATGCGGTCCAGTACAAATTTCTTTGGAATACCAATCTTCAGAATTATTTGGTTTATGAATTGTATAAATTGAGACCATCTCAGGATATTTTGTACCGAACTCGGATTGTGCTCCTGACTTTATAGCTTGATCAAGAGGCATTTCTTCCCTACTGATTTCTAATCCAGAAGAAATAATTTCATTCATTTTTTCTTCTATTTTTTGTTTTTCTTCTTCTGTAAGTTTTCTTGGGAAATTAAAATCAAATCTTAATCTTTCTGGAGTTATGTTTGATCCTCGTTGTTTTATTTCTTTATCTTTTAGAATGAATTTTAATGTCTCATTTAATAAATGTGTTGCAGTGTGAAGTTTTTTAGTTATCTCTGAATTGTCCGCAAGCCCTGATTTGAATTTTCCCTGTGATGCTGTTCTAGATAAATCTTGATGTCGTTTGAATTCTTTGTTGTATTCTTCTAAGTCAACTTCGATCCCTCTTTCTTCTGCTAATTCTTGAGTCATTTCTATGGGAAACCCGTATGATTGAAATAATAAGAATGCTTCTTTGCCCGAAATAAGTTTGTCTTTAGACATTTGTTCAAATTTTTTTAAACCTTTTTCAAGTGTTTGTAAAAATTTTTCTTCTTCTTTTTCTATTTCTTCAATAATTCTTCTGTGATTTCTCTCAAGTTCTTGGTAATCTGAATAAAGAGGAATGATTGTTTTAGATAATTCTTTTGTAAATTGTTCTTTTATCCCTAATTTTTTCCCAAATCTTATTGCACGTCTAATTAATCTTCTTAATACATAACCTTGATCTGTATTTGAGGGAGTTATCCCTTTATCATCTCCCAAAATAAAGACAGCGGTTCTAATATGATCTGCAATTATTCTCATTGAATTTTTGTTTTGCGGATCTTTGTATTTCTTTCCAGAAATCTTTTCTATTTGGTTTATTATTGGTTTGAAAACTTTTGTCTCATAATTATCTTCGAGATTGTTTAAAATTGCTAGGGTTCTCTCTACGCCCATTCCTGTGTCAACATTTTTTTGTTCTAGTTGCATATATTTTCCTTCTTTAGTTTTATTATACTGCATAAAAACATTGTTCCAAATTTCGACCCATCTTTCATCTTTAGAGTTGAAATTTTTTGGAGGTTTTTCTGAATTTGATTTCCAATAAAATATCTCTGTATCTGGACCGCACGGTCCTGTTTGCCCTGCTGGATCCCACCAATTATTTTCTTTTGGGAGCTTTGCAATCCTTTCTTTTGATATTCCAAGTGTTTTCCAAATTTCTAGTGATTCTTCATCTTTGGGAGAATCTTTGTTTCCCGAGAAAATTGAAACTGCTATTTTTTCTTTTGGAATTTTCAATTCTTTTGTTAAGAACTCAAAAGAAAATTTTATCGATTCTTTTTTGAAATAATCTCCTAATGACCAGTTGCCAAGCATTTCAAAAAAAGTGTGATGAGTTGTATCTCCGACTTCTTCAATATCTCCTGTACGGATGCATTTTTGGACTGAAACTAACCTTTTTCCTAAGGGATGCTTTTGTCCTAGCAAGAATGGTACTATTGGATGCATTCCTGCCGTTGTAAATAAAACTGTGGGGTCATTTTCAGGAATTAAACTCGCGCTAGGGATGTGTTTGTGGTTTTTTTTCTTAAAAAATTCTATATACTCTTTTATTAATTGTTCCCTAGTTATCATAAATTATTTTGTTGGAAGAAGTTTAAAATTGTTTTTGTTTTGGAATCCTCTTTTTTAGAGATGAATAATTTTTACCTTTGATTATTTTTTTAGAACTATTTTAATAAGATTATTCCAATTCCTGTAATCTTTTTTGAATATCTTGAAGTTCTTTTTCGAGATCTTTTTGTCCTCTTTCTCTTCCAGTAATTTCTTTTGCTTTTTTTAATTCTTTTTTGTCTTCATATCCTGAATCATTTTTAATTATTTCTGGAATTTTTATTTTTGGGAACGAATTATTAAGTTTGTTTATTTTTAATTTCTTTCTTTATTAT
>CAYVIQ010000038.1:1096-5685 GCA_964451595.1 Candidatus Woesearchaeota archaeon | reverse complement strand
AAAGATTCAATAAAACCAGGTGCATAATCTTGCCAAGTAGATAAATAATTATCAAGACTTTCTTTTATCGTAGAGAATTTTCCTAATTCGACATTATAAAAAACTTTTTTAAAATCAAGGGACAAAGGTGGTTGTAAATTATCTGCAGCGAATGCAATTGCCTTTTCTAAATTAGGAGTGTGCCTCATATAGACAACCACATATAAAATTGCAGGAACCATCTGTGACGAAGCTTTTAATCTCCAACGATTAGAAATTCTCTGAGGAATTCCACTAGTAAATTGAAATAAAAAAATTGAAACTACGATTCCAAGAATGAAAAATCCAACGGGAAAAAATTCAAAACCCCCTTTAACCAATGCTATGGCAATAGAAGAAAAAACTACTAACAAAAAAACCGCCAAAAAAGACATAACACTTAATCCAATCGCTTGAGAAGGAGTTACAGAAAGATGTGCCGAATCTAGATAAGTTTTAATTTTTTTAGAATCTTTTTCAGAAACTTTTAACTTTATAAAATTACCCAGGGTGTTACAAAAACGTTCATAACGATTCAAATCAACAGATTTTTCACTAAGAAACTTAGAATATTCCTTGCTATATTTTCCTTTTTCAAAATCAAATCCCGCCGCCTTATTTTGCAAACGCGCCTCATACTTTTTTAAAACTTCGTCAACGCTAAGTCTTCTTTTATCAGAATTTCCTGAACCAAACATTTTATCACCAATTTATTATAACCAAAAGCAAAATAGAATTAATAAATGTTTAGAATAACATTCCAAAAAACAAGAGTTTATAAAAACAAGTTTATTATAAAATATATGCACTGGACTCAACCATTCTTTATTTCACAAGTAATTCAGGTATCCCTTATCTTAGTTTTAATAAGCGGACTTTTCACGACATCAAGAGCACTCAGTAAATTAGAAAAAGAATTTAGAAACCCCCTTATACTAATACTTGTAGCATTTATATTTTATATTTTCCTCGCACTTGCATTCAGCATTCTAGTCTACAAAAGAACAGATTATGAAAGTTATCTTTGGATTTTACCCCCAATAATTGGACTTATAGGTTCTTTAGGGTTGGTGCTTGGAGGAAAAAGACTACTTGAAGCAGTTCAATCTCCAGGTGAAGAAGAAAATTAAATTTTCCTCTTTCGAACTTCTTCATTTAACCACTGTTGCCATTTTGGAAAAACTCTTTCACTAAGAGGTAAACCAATTTCCTGAATAACTTCATCAGAAAATTTATGGAACATATGATTAGAAAGAGTATTAAAACCTGCTTCCAAAATTTCAGGGTTATTTATTTTTTTGGCAACATCAACAACTTCTTTTTTTATTTTCCCTCGAAGCAGAATGTTGTCATAAACAGCATCCCAATTCCCAGACCAACCTTTAACATTTGAAGCAATATCTTTAATTGTTTCACTGTCTCCATTTATCAAATCTTCTGTTGGTTCAAGCTCATCCTTTTCAACGTTATACTTCATTAAATCAACAAAACCTTTTTCTCTCAAAGGATCTTCTTTCCAATGTTTTCTTATTTCTGAGATTTGTAAAACTCTTCTCCATGAACTCAAACCATCTGCAGATTTTATCGGATTACAGACAGTGATTATATCAGTAGCCTTAAAAGAAGTTGCTGGAACACCCAAATCATTAACCACTCTATCAAAAACACCATACGGACTTGCACCGTGAATCGTACCTGCAACGACATTTGCCAAAGCTCCAACTCTCATTGCTTCATAGAGTGCCTTTGCTTCAACGCTTCTAACTTCACCAATAATTAAACTACTATCTCCTAATCTAAGAGAGGTTCTTATTCCATCATCGGCAGAAACCTCATTTGTAGTTTTCAACAAAGCACTCCGAACTTTCATTCTAAGAATATCATAATCCAATTTTCTCAAACTTTCAACAGGCAATTCTAAAGAATCTTCTATGACTATAACCCTATACTTCGGAATTATTTCTAACATCAAACTTCCTAAAAGAGATGTCTTTCCTGAACTTCTTGTTCCCGCAACCAACATTGTCCTAGCACCATCAATCATAAAACTCAAAAGCCCCGCAGCAAAAGGATTCAACATTTTATTTTCAACAAAAAGTGGAAGCGTCCACGGATTCTCTCTATGTCTTCTTATAGAATAAGCTAGGCCATCTGGACTAAGAGGATTTTGAATAATAGCGATTCTCGCTCTCAAACCCCCAATCTCCAACTGTGTATCAAGAATTGGATTTGCTTCATCCAAAGGTCGACCAGAAATAAGCCTAAATTTTGCAGCCCATGAATCAGCATCCTCCTGACTAGGTAAAATATTCGTAGTACATTCGTGATATTTATTATGCCTTACATAAATCGGAACTCGTGGAATTGGAGCATTTAAAGAAATATCCTGTAAATTTTCATCTTGTAATAGAACTTCAACCAAACCAAAACCAATTGTATGTCGAACTAAAATCGTCGCCAACATATTCAAATCTGAATAATCCAACGGAATATTTTTACTTTGAGATAAATCAGAAATAAGATCCTTAGAAATATTAAAGAAAACTTGCCTTGTTCTCTCTGTGTCCGTAAATTCTTCCGCCCGAGGCTGATGTTCTATAAGGACGCCTCTTGCAAGATTTAACAAAACATTATAATCTTCACTAAGAGAATTTTCTGGGGGCGAAATGTGATAAACAAATTTTGATTTCTCTTTCAGCTTAAGGATTGTTATTAAAGATTCATCATAGTCTCCCCGAGAAATCTTATACTGATCAACAATTTCTCCGTTATCAGGCAAATCAAAAACAAGACGGGTAAATGTAAAATTAGGAATAACATCTGACTTAAACAGCCGATTATAAATTTCTCTCGAACCCTTTCTATATCCTTCCATATATTTTTGAGCATCCTTTATTATCGAAGTTTTAGAAAAAATTTCCAAGAAATTTTCTAACAAAAAAATATAATTTTTCTGATCCTGCTTATAATTACCCTCCAAATCGTTAAGTAAAATCTTAGCTTCAAATATTTTTTTCCTTAACTCAGCATACGCACTTATTGGATCACGTCTCAACAAAAAAAGAATTGAAAATATTTCATTATATCTTCTAGAAAAAAATTCCTCATAATAAGTAACAAGTTTTTCTTGAGAAAGTATTTTATCTTGTTTTATCAAATAAACATAAAGTCTGGCAATCTCCAAAAGATAATTTGTTTCCTTGAAATCATAATTATAATTTTTTTGTTGAACAAAAACAATTCTAGAAACATTGGGATTCTCAATCAAAGCATCTACCGTTCTTTCCATAATCTCCGAAGAATCGGACAAACTAGGAACAAAGCTTGCTCCCAAATAATTGATATACAAAATATCTTCCCCTCCTTCTCGTCGAACTTCGTTAGAATATAATTTATCCCCTTCTTGAAACTCCATAATCAAGAATAAGCAAACAGGTTTAAATTATTTTGTGTAGTGTATTTATTTATTTCTTCTTCTTAAATAATATCCAAGAAACAACTGCAATAATCAATACTCCTCCAACAAAATACCCATACTCAGATAGTTTATTAACAATTTCACTTTCTGAACCTCCAGAATTAATAACATTTTCTGTCTGATTTTCTTCTTGAACTGAAGGAACCTCTTCATTAATTAATTTAAATTCAAGACTGGTAATTCCATTTGAATAAATTTTATTTGAATTAATCTCAAGATCATAAAACCCATCACTATCTAAATCTATTTTCACTGAAGATGAACTGGAAAAAGTATAATTATTCTCTTCAACTGAAACAATAATCTTTTCGTCCGAAACAGATTTTACTTCTACATTCTTCATCTGACTATCAAAACTAATCTGAACTTTTTGTCCCGAAATAACATTTACAGAATATCCAGTTCTTAAAGAATCTTTTGAAGGTTTATATGTTCCAGATCCAGATCCGCTTGAAGTGGAAATTGAGGTATCTATGGATGATTGAGCTGTCGAATGACACGCCCCAGAATACCAATATTTTCCTTGATAACCACAGACAATTTCTCCAGAAGTTGTAACACTCATGTTATAAACAATTTCCATAGGTAGATTATTTTCTGAATTTCTTACAACATTTTTTCCATAACATGAAAAAGCATTACAAATACTTAAGTTACTCAAACCTTCAATACTCTCATTGAAATAAACTTTCAACAAATCATTTGACAACACTGTAGACGTAACAGAAGCATCGTCAACATAATTCAATCCATTACTCAAATTAAATCCATAAGCTTTACTTGTTATATCAGTCCCATTCCAGTTAGAAACTTCCAATCCAGTTTTACTAAACTTCAAATATAACAAAGTATCATTTACCAAATACGCATTTTCAACAATTGGGTAATTTTCTCCAACATCATAAACAGAATACATTATTGATTTCATTATCCTGTTTACAAATTCTATTTTATTTGAGGTAGGTCATAAGGAATTAATACTTAAAAGTACAGATTTAGAAATAAGCTTGCAATCAAGTTGCACAATTACAAGCGGCTCTATAGAAGAAATTATAAAATTTCTACAAGGTAAAAAGAAAAGACATATTGCTGA
>CAYVIQ010000038.1:0-1086 GCA_964451595.1 Candidatus Woesearchaeota archaeon | reverse complement strand
ACGGTATCTCCAAATAATTCTATATCATAAGTTATTGGTCCTCTTGAAACATTATTTAGATTATACCATGCATCTTGTTGTGCTTTTCTTATTATTGAAGGATTAAATCCTCCAATAACATATCCTAAAATTTGTCCAACAACAAATTTACCAGATAGAATATTAATATCAGAATAAGAATTATTCACAAGGTTGGAAAGGTTGTTATAATAATCTGTATAAGAAGTAGAAGTGGGGTTTGTATCCCCTTCACCTTGAAAGTAATAAGCCAATTTTATATTCATTGACCCTCCAGTATAATTTTTAACTTTGTTCATAGCAATATAATATAAATCAGTTTCAGAAGAATTCTGCCAGCTAGAAATATGCGAACCTCCAACAGCAAAATTTATAACCATTACTGGAACATCTTCTGCAATAGATAAATTATATGCCAAAAGAGCATCTCTATATGTATTAGTTAATGGAGAAATTGCGTTCAATGGACCTTGTACTCTAGCAATTTTTACCGGCCATGTAACTTCTTGAGAAACGGGGGGATAATTAAGAGTATATATTGCATTTGATTGCCCCATTATAAGTATAATATCTCCTACATAAAGATTTTGTATTATAAACGAAGCATTCATATTGTCGGAATCATAAATATTTAAAGTATAAACTCCTGCTTCAAGAGGGAGAGAAATATTGAAACTTTCGTTTGAAAAATCTGTAAAATACATTTCCCCTGAAGAAGTTCCATTGTAACTCACAGTTATGTTTTTTATTTGTGAATACCCCTCTATATTTCCGGACAAATTTCCTAAAATTGTAAAATTGGCTCCTCTTTGAACGATCCAATCATCATAGGGAAAACTTATTGAGAATGGAAGAGGATATTTAAGAGTTTTAAATACATCGTCAAGCATTGTAAAATCATATGTTACAGTAGTATTTTGGAATCCACTTTTTTGCAACTTTATTTTGTATGGCCCTGCACTTGTAATTGTTCCCCCCCGATTAACATAGTCAATAAGATCTATCTTTGCAATATCTCCATTTGAATCTGTAAGTGAAGAAAAAACTACAGAACCAGTAGAATTATAA
>CAYVIQ010000037.1:0-5768 GCA_964451595.1 Candidatus Woesearchaeota archaeon | reverse complement strand
AAGAATTCGCAAGCATAAATACTATGAATTTTATCACAAACTCCTGAAATCTCCCCTTTATCAAGATACTCTTGCAAACAATCTCTATAAGATTCTTCAACATTAACCCAACTCTCTAAACCTGCCTGAACACCTGTTGTACAAACAGGTAAATAAATTCCTTCTTTGTAATTAGGAGCACACAATAAAATACTTCCCACAACTCCAGTCTGAACAACATCCGATACAGGATAATTCCCTCCAAAATCACACCTCGAACTTGGACAAACAACAGGATCACAAACATTGAATAAAAGTTTACAATTTTTTGGAGACATATAATTTTCACATTGAATTTCTGAAGAACTTGAAGCAGGCTCACCAACAGAATATTTTGTTCCAGCTATACTAACACTGCTAAGCCCATTCTTATACGCTTTTTGAGCAATCTCAATAGAAGTTTGTGCTTTCTTCAAAAGAGAATTTGTTTTTTCCAAGGTCAAACCAGAAAATGAGACAACATTATGAGTTAAATCATATTGTTGACAAATATCATCTCCATAAGAATTTGAGTAAACTGAAAACTCTTCTAAACCATTATTTCCAACGTTACAAAGCCAAAGAATCCTTATCTTACCCGAAGAATCATAAGCCGAAATTCCTGAATCAGAATCTTTTATACCAACATACCAACCTTCACTAGAGTCCAAAGGAACTAAAGAAGGATATTCATCATAACCCCCAGATTCATAGTAAACTAACTCTGGATTTAAATATTTGTTTTCAAAATCACCTGATTCATATTTCTTGAAAAGAAAATTAAATGGATTGACTTCAATTTCATCTGTAATTTTATCTTTTTCTCCATACACAATTAAAACATTTCCACTAACCTGATATGTTCTTGTAACAACACCATCATTTCCATATACAACCAAATAACTTTTCGCGGTTGATGAATCTTTAATTGCATAAACATAATCTCCTGAATTAATAGTAATATCTCCAGAGAAAGAATATCCTCTGTAACTTGATTTTCCAAAAGTTTCAAATTCGCTAATTGCAATTTCAGTAGTCTTACTTGTTTTATCAAGATTAATTATTGCATAACTATTATCTAATCCACTTTCCTCCTTAAAATCTTGGGCAGCGTTAAAACTCTCTGCATTTTTAATTAGGTCGTACAAAGACGAATATAGTTTATCTTGATAAAATCTCTTTTCTTCAGAATTATCTGTTGCACTAGAATAAAGTTCAGAATAAAGTTGAATGTCTTTTAAATCTTGAGAATCATAAACCCCCTGAATAACAGCGTCAGAAGAATCTAAAAGCTCTTGAACATCAGCGACATCAATTAAATCATTTTTACCTTCATAATCGCTAACTGTTGAACCAACTTTCTTTAAAGAATCCGAAATTTTGTTGGAATATTTTTGTGTAAATGCCGTCTTATTTATTATGCCATTATTTGAATTACTTTCTTGCAAAGATTTTATTTGACCATTTTGAGCGGCAATAACTTCCTGAACATCCGAAACTTGAGAATCAATATCATCTGCGTGGTCATAAAAACACTCTTCTAAAGAAGCATAATTTCCAAGTGCAACTTCCTTATTACATCTTTCAGTCCAACCGCCATCTCCGTTCATAACCTCATTTCTCGCAATAGCACTTCCATCTGAATTTAAGATTAAATTCTTCAAAGTTAAATAACCCCCAGTAACCAAACAAACTCCACCTAAAGCTTTGTTAAAAGTGTTCAAACCACTAACAACATTATTCAAGGTTTTCATTGAATTGTTCAAAGCCTGAATTCTCTCATCGATAACATCATCCAATAAAAGAAGATTTCTCTTTTCAACCCCAATACTAAAATTAAATTTTGACTCAGAATCTCTATAATTAAAACTAGGAATTATTGTAACCTTTGCATTTTTCTGAATATTAGTATCAATCAAAGTAAAAACATAACTACTTCCAAAATTATCTGATTCGTCAATTTCCAAAGTTTTTGTATTCAGTTCAAAAAGTGAACTTTTAATTGTCTCAGACAAAGCATTAACTTTTATTTTTGCAGAATCTTCATCAACAGAAATTAATTCAATATATTCATTAGTACTATTACTTCCATTTACTGAATCCCTCAAACCATATAAATAAACTTTCTTTCCTTTTTTCAATTCATAACTCTGAGTTTTTCCATTAGAGCCTTTAACCAAAACTTCCGCACCATACTCGTCATAACTTGGTTCATAAACACCCTCAAAAGAAATTGTTTTCAAATTTCCATTAATTTGGACATCGTAAGTTGCACTTCCAGAATTAGAAATTTTATACTCATCACTACAAACAGAAATATCTTTCTCAGAATCTGGATAATTGCTCTCAAACTCATTGCAAAGTTCCAACATAGTTTTCATTTGTCCCAACGAATAAGCAAGATTAATTGCTTCATACAAACCTCTCTCTCCATAAGTTTCCGAACTAATTTCTGTTGATTGAGAAGAATAACTGTTAATCAAAGTTTCAAAATCTTCCATGGCATTAGTATAATACTCTGAAGAAACACTTCCTGAATCCTCGGAAACCAAAACTTTCAAAACAATTTTATCATTTGCGGGAGTGATAATTCCAGAAACAACATTATCAAAAAAACCTTCATAATCGCCTTTTTCAAAACTCAAACCTGCAGAAGAAAGTAAATATTTTTCACAAGCATCATGATTTTCACAATCTTCACCATAAAAATTTGCAACAATTTCTTTTTTAGAGTTTTTCAAAGAGATTTTGGGTGTTCCAGAAGTGCTATATTCTAAATTCAATCCAACTTCAGCACCAGAATCATCCTTAATTACATTATTATCCAAATTATAAATTTTCTCAATAACAGAAACCAAAGAAGAATCTTCAGCTCCAGAAAAACCTTCAATAGAGACTTCTGCATCATGAAATTCTATCTTAGAAGCACGTTCCAAAACTGAAAATTCTTGACCTCCAACAACCCACTTTCCTCCAGAGATTATTGAACCAATTAGTTTAGTTCCAACATCTCCTACAAAGTCAACAATACTCGCTCCACTATCAACCTCTGAAAACAACAAATTCATTTGACTAGCAATACTAGAAATCTCTGAATTACTTAAATCAGTCTGACTAAGAGAAGGTTTTGCAACAAGCACAACAAATAAATCTTCTTTTTCAGTAGAATCGCTTTTAGAACCAACATAACCCAAATAAACAGAATATTCATTTATTTTATCTGTATATAAATAATCTCCTACAGAATATTCTTTAATTTCTCCATCAACATTCAAATTAACTTTCGGAGAAAGCGCTAGTTCAAAAGTTTCTGATTTCTCGTCGCCTTTACAATATATAGAAACTTGTTGATTAATTCCATCTCGATTTATAGATTTAATTTTACATGCACTATTCAAAAAACTTTCTTCATCAGAAACTTCAACATAATCTGAATTAACTTTTAACTTAACTCTTGTATCAGGATCATTCACACCATTTAATCTAACTTTAAAAGTAGCAAGACAGGGGTTCAAACCCGAAATATACATTTCGTCGGAAGTTTCACCTTTATTAAGTTGAACTCCTCCAGTTCTCTGCAATGAAGGATTATACAAAACAATGTTTGCACTTTCATCGTCAACACTCATTGCTCTTATATAACCACGACCATCCCAAAAACTATACTTCGCTAAAGAATCATCATATTCATCATCTCTCAAAACAGGCAAATAAAATTGAGCATTACCAACTCCAAAAGAATTTTCAACATCATAAGTTAGCCTTGCTGTTAAAGAACCATTAACAAAATTAGGCATTGAGCTCTCATTAGAATTTTGTCGCAAAGTAATCGCAACATAACCCAAATCATTCAAAACTAAATTATCTAAACTACCGTCATTCCAATAACCCAAAGCCGATTCTGAGGGGAAATAGCCCACACTCTGAACTGCAGAAGAATATTCACCTGTCAAACGAATGTAAGAAATTGCATCTACATCGATAAAAGGATTCACTTGGGTTGCAACAAGTTTACAATAGACTGTAACAGATTCTTCCTCTAGCAAATCACTCGTAACAACAGAAGGTTCACAACTAAAAGGTTCTATTTGAACTAAGAAATCTGACCCTGCAGAACAATCTTCATAATCTAATTCTGTAGAAAAATAAGAACTTGTAGAAACACTTCCTGAAGAATAATCATAATTTGAAATAGTATAACTAGATACAATTCCGATTAAGAAAACAACAAAAAACAAAACTAAAAACTTCAAAGAAATTTTTTGAGTCTGTTGAAAATTTTTAATTCTCATATTAACTTAACCTCCAAATTCTTATTTTCAAATAAAATTGAATTCTGCTGTATTTGAATTAATGAATCAGGTTCTGGAAATTCCTCAAAGTTTATTAAAATTTCCTGATTATTCTTCAAATCATCTTCGGAAAAACTATAATCAAAAGTTCCTCCTCCAGATAACGCAGATGAAACTAATTGTTTCGGAACTTCAATTTCAGAACATTCTTGTTTAGTAAGACCCAATACTCCAACAAGTTTTCTAGGAACTTCGGTGCAATATTCTTGAGTACTAGCACCCAAATCAAGAGAGACATTTTTATAAGTAAAAACTGAAACAGTATAATCGCCTTGGCTAAGCATTAAACTATCTTGATAAGGATAAAACAAAGAGGTAATACTGCCTTCTGAATCCTCAAAGGTGACTATTGCCTCTTCGGGATAATAAGAATTCTCGAGTAAAAGAGAAATACTCATTTCATAAAGTCGATCCATAAAAATTGTTAGACTCCCAGGATTAACTGTAGAAACTTTGACTTCAGTATCTTTGAATCCGTCAGCACTTGCAAGAACATAACCATTAACACACTGAGGGAAAATCTCTTTCAAGACTCCATTTTCCGAACTTCCAATATTGCAAGTTTGAGTAAAACATTCAAAAGAAACATCTGAATCAATTCCCATTGAATTGCTATCCAAAGTTTCAACAATAAATTCGGTATTAGCATTATCACAAATAAGAGGTTTTTCTTCAATAGATGATTCTCCTGAAAGGGGTTCTCTTGGATTTGTACCTTGAATTATAACCGCTAAAGGAAACTGAAAAATCTCGCCAGTATCCTCACTATGTAACTGAACCAAAACAGGATATTTGTAATCATAAACAAAATGATATGCAACATAACAAAACCCCAAAGCTCCAAGGCCAAACTCGTCGCCAACAGGATCTGCAACCAAAAGCGCACCCTCAGAAGGATTAACTTCAAAAGTGGTTGGCCAATTTTCTGAAACAAGAAAATCCAAATAAACATTCGGAGAGATTTTATTTCCAAGATTTTTCAAAACAAAATAATCATCTGAACTTCCCCTAATTTTAACAACTGCTAAATTTTCTCTAACTGCATTCTGAACATCCGAAAATATTTGTGGAACATTCCAAATTTTAGAACTACAAGAAAATTCAACACCATCAACAGGAGCGTAATAATTCAAAACACCAATAGTATAATTCTCTAAAAACAAATTCTTTTGTTCTTCATCATAAACTTCCATGGCTGAACTGTATAGCTCTCCTAAATCAGAATCAATAGAAATCTTATGAGAAGAAATTTCTACAACAGAATCTCCAGAATCAAAAACTAAATCCATATTAAGAGCTAATTGAATTTCGGAATCTTTTATTCCAACTTTTGCATCAGGCGTTGAAGAGCTAACAGAAATTCCTGAAACGAAACTGTTAGGAAGGCAAGTATCAACT
>CAYVIQ010000036.1:0-6041 GCA_964451595.1 Candidatus Woesearchaeota archaeon | reverse complement strand
TCATTTTAGCTACCTTTGCTAAGTAGTAACTCAATTGTGCTATATTAAAATTATTATTAAAAAGTTGCATAAATCACAATATTTATATACTTATTATGTGATTTATTATTATATGGAGTTAAACCTTAAAGATAGAAAGATATTGGCAGAATTAGATCTTAATGCTAGGGCTACATTTCAGGAAATTGGAAAGAAAGCAAGATTATCCAAAGAGACAGTAATATATCGAATAAAAAATTTAGAAAAAAAAGGAATTATTCAAAGATATACAACATTAGTTAATTTTGCAAAATTAGGATATACAGGATATGGAGTTTTTTCAAGATTTCAAAATGTAAATGAAGAATTAAAAAAAGAAATTATTGATTATTTAACAGATATACCTGAACTTTATTGGATTGCATTAATAGGAGGAAAATTTGATATTGTTTTTGGGGTAATGGCTAAGAATGTATTTCAATTCAATAAAATATATTACAATATATTGAACAAATATGGATCTTATTTAGTAGATAATAATATAGCAATTAGGACAGAACTAAGACAACACAAACGAGATTATTTGATAAATAAGAAACCAGATACATTTAATCATCCACACTTTGGAAAAGAACCAAGAACAGAAGAATTAGATAAACTAGATACTCAAATTTTATCCTTATTATCAAATAAGGCAAGAATGAGTGTTGTGGAAATATCTGATATACTAAAAAAACCTGCCAGTACAATTACCTTAAGAATTAAACAGATGGAAAAAAGAAATATAATTGAGGGATATACTGCCTACATTAAAGCTCAAAATTATGGGATGCAAAGTTATAGGTTGCTCCTTAGTTTGCAGAATATGGATGAAAAGTCTAGAACAAATATTTTTTCTTATGTGAATACAAATCCTCAAATGATTTTAGGTATTGAAACTGTGGGGGAATGGAGTTTTGAAATTACTTTGGAAGTTGAAAGCCATGAACAATTGCAAAATGAGATTTCTAAGTTAAGAGCTAATTTTAAAGATATTATAAAGAATGTTGAGTTTTTGATTATGTTCGAGGATGATTTGGTTTATGATCCATATCCGCTAAAGAAGTTAGAGAGAAATAGTCTATTAAGTAAGGCAACCTTAAAATAAAATTCTTGCGAAGCAAGACTAAATGTGCGAAGCACCAAGGCGGCAACCCCTTTTAATAAATTTACACGACGATTGGATATAACATCTATTAGGTCTACTTTTTAAGTAGATTTAATCTTGAAACTCGAAAGTTTCAACGAAGATTTAAATAAATAATTCTCCAAAATTGGTTCTAATTCAGATTATTCTTTTTTAATTGAATTTATCCTCGTTAAAAAATTCTTCTTGAGTAATCTTTATTTTAATTTTTCTTCATAAAGTCGACATAATCCTAATATTTTTGATGTTAAATGAACTTAAACTAAAAAGAAAACATATCCCATTCCTAGTAAAGTTATTATTGCCAGAACATTCCAAAGGCTTAAGTTTCCGAAGAAAATTTTGTTTCCATCAAGATTTGAAATTGGAATCATGTTGAAGAATGCGAACCAAACATTAATTTTAGAAAATAATGGATAACCAAGTAAATATCCCAGTATTGCGAAAAGTAAATTTGCAATAATTCCAAATGCAGCGATGTAGCCGATATGATCTTCGGTAATTTCTGAGAATGAATAATATCCGTGACGCTTTGCAACACGCCAAGCTTTAGGTTTTACATCAAAGACTAAAGATGCCATCCAAACAATTCCATTGAAAGGCCATAAGATTATTTTTGAAATTAATGGAAAAATTATTCCCGCTGGAAATGATGAATTGAATTTTTGCGAGTGTTTGTAACCATAGCGTCTGAATTCCCAAAGTTTTATTTCTATTTCTGATTCAAGAAAGTATGCTGCAATTTTTTTTGCTAAAGAGTTAATCAGGATTACTAGGAAAACTCCTAAGAGAGCGTAAAAAAAGAAATTTGTGTTTATTATTTCATTTCTATTTCGAAAAAGTGAAATTGCGAACGCTAGAAAAATCGAAACAATTGCAATAACTCCAATTTCTTTTTTGTTGAACATTTTTTACTAAATTGAATAATTCTTATAAAGTTTGTTATCTCTTTAGATTTTTATTATTATCAACTATATTCTTGAAAATTGGTTTTATTATGACGAAATATTTATAAACAAGTTTGCTATCTTCTTGTTATGAGAATAAAGAAAATTTCGGAAGTTGTTGGAATGAGAGTCTATACTGATGGGGGAGAATTCTTTGGCGAAATTGAAGAGGCTAATCTTTGCGAAAATAAAATTGATGGTTGGAGAATTAAAGTTGGTGGAAGTGTTTTGAGTTTGATTGGAGGGGCTCGAGGAGTAATAATTCCGCATAGTTTTGTGAAGGCAATCGGTGACGTTTTTATAATAAACAAGGCAGCTTTGCCAAGTCAGGAATCTGGCTTTGATGAAGTTCCTAGTGAAATGTTATAAGATAAAAGGGGTTAAAAGATATGACAACGATTTTACAGTCAGACTTAGCGGTTAAGTTTATTTATCCGTTTTTGCTAATTTTCTTCATAGCTTTTGCGATACTTGAGAAGACTTTGGTTTTAGGTGAAAACAAAAAGCAATTGAATGCTCTTGTTGCAGGTGTTATTGCTTTGATTTTTGTTTCGGCAGTTACGCCAAAATTAATCGTTGGAGATTTAATTTTGTATTTGAGTATTGCTTTGGTTTTGATTTTTGTGGTTTTGCTTCTTTGGGGGTTTGCTTCAGGAGGAGAGATGAAAACAGGTGATTTGCTTGGAAAACCTTGGCTTAAATCTCTTGTTGGATTTGTGATTGTTGTTGGAGCTTTTGTGGTTATGTCTGTTTCAGCAGGAGTTGATTTTGGGTTTTTGGATAAACTATTTCATTCAAGTTGGAGCGGGACTTTTTGGACAAATGTTTTGTTTTTAGTTTTAATTGTTATTGCTATTGCTGTTGCGATTAAATCCAGTGCTGGAGGCGGATCTAAATGATAATGCTAAATTAT
Organism: Candidatus Woesearchaeota archaeon; assembly: GCA_964451595.1. GTDB lineage: Archaea > Nanobdellota > Nanobdellia > Pacearchaeales > GW2011-AR1 > MWBV01. The sequence goes on along the minus strand of CAYVIQ010000036.1, from coordinate 3,016 downwards.
TTAAATGAGTTTTACAACAAAATAAAATGATAATTGGAGAGGTGATAGGTTTGGTTTCTTATGGAAGTTTTGGAGGTGGAGCAATTGGAAATTTATTATCTCAATGGCAGGCTGTGGGAATCTTTGATTATGCCTTACCTTTTCTTTTAATATTTGCACTAGTTTTTGCAATTTTGGGATTTGTTCCAATATTTAAGGGTAATAAAGGGATTAATGTTACCATCTCTTTAGTTACTGCTTTAATGGCTTTACAGTTTGGTCTTGTGTCAAATTTTTTTCCAGAGATATTTTCTAGATTGGGTATTGGTCTTGCAATTGTTTTAGTGGTAATTATTTTGGTAGGTTTGCTTATTCAAGATAAAGAAAAAGGTAATAAATTTATGAGATGGGTTGTGGCAATTGCAATGGTTGCCGTTGCGATTTGGGTTATTTCAAGTTCATTAAATAATTCTGGATTTAGTTTTGGGTCGGGACAATTAGTATATTTCCTTAGAGCTAATCTTGCTGCGATTGTGGGTATTGGATTATTTGTAGGTTTAATAATTGCTATTGTGGTTAAACCTAAAGCTAATAACAATAAAAGTTTTCCTATCAATATCTCTGGTTTGGGCGCTAATGCTAATTAAAATAAAATTATTTTTTAGATTTTTTGTGAGCTTCTGTTAACTCGGGTAGAACCTTACTAAAAGATTCTTGCATCATGCCCATTTCTTTTTTAATATTGCCTAAGTTATCTCCGTATGAACCAACTTTTTCGAGGATTTTTATTTGAAGATTATCTATTATTTTTTCTATTCTTTTTATTCTTTCAGCGTTGTTTTCAATTTTGCTTTCTGCAAGTGTTGCAAATTCTGTTAGTGTTTCCATTTGTTTCTGGAAGTCCTTTGTTTTTTCTAAGAAAACTTGTTCTGCAATTTCAATCATAGTATCTGTTCCGCTAGAAGCAGTTTGATTTTGGTAGTCTCCGTATCCATATTGAGGATAGTATTCTGTTTGTGCAGGTTGTGGTTCCGACGGGGCATAATAATTTTGTTGTTCGGGGTATTCCATTTGTTGTTCTCCTATTTGTTCTTGATGTTGAGTTATGTCTTTTGTTCTTGGGGTATAAAATTGGTCTTGATTTGGCATTTTTGTTGGGTAAGGTGTTGGTACTTCAAGTTCATTGTCTCCAGATACCGCTTTTTTTACCTTTAATCTATTGAAAGCATCATTTATTAATGCGGGTGTCACACGTTGCTCTTGAAGTTTGTTTGATATTTCCTCATCACTATATCCTTTTTCGCGCATTTGCGTTATCTGATCTGTTGTGCTCATGATGTTTATTGTTTTATTTCTTTTTTAATTTTTCTAAGTCACTTTTTGTAACAAGTTCTAGTGGTTGAAACATTTTCGATTGTTTAATCAATATATCTAAATCATCTTTTCTAGCAAAATTTGAAAATTCATCTGAAATTGTTTCCATGAATGATTTCATTCGTTCTAAATCGTTTTTTAGGGACGCTAAATCTTTTTTTATGTTGATTACTTCTTTATGGGTATCTTGTCGTGTTTCTATCAAATTATTTCCAACGAGTAAAAGCCTGTCTTTTATTATTCGTTGTTTTTCTTCCATATCTTTTAGTCTTGTACTAACTTCCAAAAAATAATTTCCTTGTTCGTCAAAATTGCTTTCGTCACCCATTTTCTTAATCTTATTAATATAATTGTGTTTAAAATTGTTTGGATTTAATATTCAATTTTTATTGAAGAGTATTTTATACGCCAATAGCTTTTAAGTTTTTTTTAATTTACTGTTACTTTTTATTCAAATAATTTGGCGAGTAGAGAGTTATCTTTTGTGGAAATTATTTGTTAAAAGATTTTTTAATAAGTTTTATATAGTTAATTTTTTGTTTAATGTAATGAAAAAGAGTTTGATACTTTTAGGATTGTTTGGTGTCTTTTTAATTTCATTTTTTGAAATTGTTAGTGCTAATCCTGCATGTGCAGCTACTATAGTCACCGATACTACTTTGGATGGAAATATGACCTGTGGTTCAAGTGCAATTGTTATTGGAGCAGATAATCTTGTTTTAGATTGTGCGGGATACACTATAAATTTCTCTACAACGAGTACAAGCGGTACTAAAGCAATTTCCTCTAATGGACGAAATAACATTACAATCAAAGATTGTAAAATTGTCGATGGAAATTGGAATGTTTCTGGAGTAAGAAATGGAATATACTTCACAAACACAAATAACAGTTTTATTCAGGATAGCTTTGTTAATGTATCCTCTAGTTCAGTTGGAGTTGGAGTTTTTACTGGATATAATAATACTCTTGCGAGGATGAATGTTTCCTCAACTGATACTTTTGCTATTCGTGTATCGTCCTCAATAAATACAACTCTTTTTTCAAATAGAGGTTCTTCGGTGTCTAATGCAGGATTTTATATTTCTAGCGCTAATAATAATAATTTAACATCAAATATTGGTTCTTCAGAACTTGGTGGCCAAGGAATCTATCTTTCTAGTGCTAATAATAATAATTTAACTTCAAATACAGGCACTTCAACATCGGGTACTGGAATATATATATACAATTCTAATAACAACTCTTTAATTTCAAATACGGGAATTTCATTAACCTTTGGAGTTGGGATCTTTATTCATTTTTCTTCAGATAATAATTTAACTTCAAATACAGGTTATTCTGGGGCGGGAGTTGGAATTTCCTTTTCTTCAGCTTATTCAAATAATTTGTCGCAAACAAATGCAACAGGAGCTATAGCGTATTCAATTAGCAATTCAAGATATACAAATTTTGTGGACTGTACAAATACTTATGGAACAAATCAAGATGTTTTTGGGAGTTTGGGATCAACGGATAATTTTTTTGTAAACTGTTCTTATTATGGTGTGGAATCCATTTCCACTTCTACAGATAATCTGACTAGAAAGTTGTATTTTGATGCGAGAGTTGTTAATCTTTCAGGTGAAGCTATGGAAGATGTAAATATTACAATTTATAATTC
>CAYVIQ010000035.1:0-6107 GCA_964451595.1 Candidatus Woesearchaeota archaeon | reverse complement strand
TTTTTATAAAGAATTTGTTTTATTTTTAGTTCTTGTATTCGTAGAATGTGATATCTCTTTAAATTTTTTAGAACTTCTAGTAAATCTTTTTGGGTCCCAAGAATATCTTTTTTTGCTTGAACTGCTTCGAGATGTTCAAGTTTTATGTGAATTAATTTTTCTTCTTGTTTTGTCATTTTTTCTTTTTGATTATTATATCTTTGAAAAAATGTCTTGATCTACTTTTTCAATTTGTTTTTTTATTCCTTGGATTTCGTCTTCCCAAGAATTTAATTCTTCCTCTTCTTTTTCTTTTAGTTCTTTTATGTCTTTAAGCAAATGTTCTATTTCAGAAATTTGTTCTTTTGCATCTTTGAATATCTCGAGGCTTTCTTCAAATTTATCTAATCTGATAAATACAGGTTCAGAGTTTTTTGTCGAGATATATTGTTTTTGAGTGTATCCTTTGGTAGGTTTTAATGTTGTAGAGATCTCTCCATCGTGAGACATAATGCTACTTTGCATTTCGTCCGGAGACATGGGCATCATAGAGCCTTCGTAATCATCCATATCAAAGTCCTCTGCTTCGTCTTCGGAATTAACCTCTTTTCCCCCAGAAACCGCTTCTTTAATTGTGTTCTGAGAAAATTTTTCGCCTAACGAACTGTTTGGAAAACTTGGTAATTGGGGTAAAGAAAATTTTTCTTCTGGATTCTCATTCTGAGAATTTTCTAATTCGGGGAAATCTGGAAGTTTTGGTAATTCAGGAAGTTTTGGAGGAAAATCTTTTTGATAATTTGAAACTTCTTTTTTATTTTCACTTTTTTTGAATAAACCCATTTTCACCTCTATTATCTATTTTAATATATATAAGATAACATATAGGTTTAAAAACTTTTATTTTTTGTTCTATGGAACCGAAAGATATTTATTTCGTTTGGTTTTGTTGTTAAGATGTTAAAAAATTTCCTTGAAGAGGTTGTTGTGATTGTAGCGGGAAAATCTGCTGAGCCTATTGCTGATTTACTTTATAGTAAAAAGCATGAGAATGAATTTCTTATTGCTAAGAAACTTGATTTGACTATAAATCAAACTAGAAATATTCTTTACAAAATTTCTGATCATGGTTTGGTTTCTTCAATAAGAAAAAAAGATAAAAAGAAAGGCTGGTATACTTATTTCTGGAAGATAGAAGTTTTGAAAGCACTTGAATTTTTGAAAACATATATTGAGAAAAGGATGTCACAGTTTGAAGCTCAAATTAATAGTCGTGAAACAAGAACGTTTTATATTTGTGAAAGATGTAATTTAGAATTTAATGAGGAAAATGCTATGCATCAGGAATTTTTGTGTCCAGAGTGTGGAGATGTTTTAAGTCTTAAAGATAATTCTAAATTGATAAGGGAATTTAAAAAGAATTATGATCGGCTTAAAGAAAAATTAGATTTAATCGAAAAAGAAATTGAAAAGGAAAATGCTAACCTAAATAAGGAAAGAGATAAAGCTAAAAAGAAAGTTGAGAAAGAGAAGACTGAGAAAAGGAAAATAGCTGCTAAAAAGAGGGCGGATAGCCGAGTTGCTAAAAAAGCTGTTGCAGATAAAATTACTAAAAAGACTTCTAAAAAAACTACAACAAAAAAGAAAACTGTGAAAAAGAAGACAGTAAAAAAGAAAGCTGTGAAAAAGGCAACAACGAAATCTAAAAAGTAGTTTTATAAATTCTATTTCGTTTTAGTTAAGATGGTTAATAGTTATAAAATCCAACGTCGTGCAAAATTTTCTAAGGGTTTTAGTTTGAACACAATTCTGATACTTGTTAATGTTGTTGCGTTTTTTATTTTTACTTTACTTGTTTCTCTTAAATATCTGAGTATTGATGCTGTTGCGATTAGGCCTTCAAATATTCTCCACGGGAAATATCTTTGGACTTTTATTACAAGCATGTTTATGCATGGAGGATTTTTCCATTTATTTGTTAATATGATTTCGCTGTTTTTTGTAGGTTCTCTTGTTGAGAAATTAATTGGCAGAAAAAGATATTTTTGGTTTTATATGCTTTCAGGAATTTTTGCTGGATTGTTTTTTGTTTTTTCTGCTTTGATTTTTTCACAAGATTTGAATGCCTATGCCGTTGGTGCTTCAGGAGCTTTGTTTGGTTTAATCGGTGTTTTAATGTTCTTGACTCCCGATTTGCCAGTTTATGTTATGTTCATTCCAATTCCAATCAAATTGAAATATGCTGCTCCAGGAATGCTCGTTTTGCTTTGGTTAGTTTCAATTGCTGGAGATGTGCCAATAGGAAATATGGCTCATCTTGGAGGGCTGATTGCTGGCTTGAGTTATGGTTTTTACTTGAAAAATAAATTTAAGAGAAAAACAAATTATATTAGAAAATATTTTGTATAGGTAATAAAAAAGATGAAACTAGAAAAGGATAATAAAAAATTTGATTTGAGGAACCACTACAAAAAGAGTTGGAATTTTATTAAAGATTCTAAGAAATTTATCTTTTTTTCAATTGGAGCTTTTTTCTTTTTTCTTTTTATTGGTTTTTTTGTTCCAACTCCTGAAAGTATTTCAAATAAAATTTTTGAATATATGCACCAAATTCTTGCCCAAACAGAAGGATTGTCCGGTTTAGGCCTTGTTTGGTTTATTTTTTTGAATAATTTGAAAAGTAGTTTTTTTGGGATGGTCTCTGGTTTTGCGTTTGGAATTGTACCTTTTTTTGCACTTATAGCGAATGGCTATGTTGTAGGTTTTGTTTCTGCAATGAGTGTCAACTCAGTTGGCTGGGGCAGTCTTTTAAATTTATTGCCACATGGAATTTTTGAACTTCCTGCAATTTTTATTTCTCTAAGTTTGGGTTTAAGATTTGGAACTTTTATCTTTCAAAAGAATCAGTCTGAAAGTTTTAGGAAATATCTTTGGGAAAGTCTAAGAGTATTTGGTTTGATTGTATTGCCTTTATTGATTATAGCTGCAATTATAGAAGGCTTGCTAATTTTTTATTTCTAATAGAATTATTCTCTTAGATTGTTTATTCCAAGGATTACTAACAAAAATCCTGCTAAAAGAACAATCCACATGGCGCTTCCTTTTAGGACAGTTAATGCCGCACTTCCGAAAGAATAATAATTCATTCCAAATACGAAAATGCCTCCTGCTAGAAGGATTAAACCAAATAAAATTTGTAAAAATTTATTCATTGTACCTTTACTAAAAGATTTTCGTTTAAAAAGATTTTTATTGTAGAAAGGATAGTTTTTTAAGTTTGTTTTTTGAAGGTATTTCATGGGAAATTCAGATAAAGATAAAATTGCAAAAGAAAATATTCTTAAGAAAAGTGAGAAACTAGAGGGAGAGAAGATTGAAGGTTATGATTTTAATAATGGTGTTAATTATGAGGATATTCTGGACAGTTTTTCCAAAATGGGTTTTCAGGCATCACATTTCTCAAAAGCAATAGGGATTGTTAATGAGATGATTCAGGTTAAGTCAAAGATCTATTTGGGTTACACTTCTAATATGATTAGTTCTGGTTTGAGAGAAATTTTGAGATATTTGGTCGAACATAAAAAAATTGATGTTTGTGTTACTAGTGGAGGGGGTTTTGAAGAAGATATAATAAAATGTTTGGGAAATACTGTTTTGGGAGATTTTAGACTTAAAGGAAAAGAATTGAGAGAAAAGGCTATTAATCGGATTGGAAATCTTTTGGTTCCGAATGATAATTATATTAAATTTGAAGAGTTTTCAATGCCAATTTTGGAAGAACTTTATCTGGAACAAAAAGAAACTGGAAAGGTTTTCACTCCGCATGAAATTATATGGAAATTTGGGGAGAAGATTGATAATAAAAAAAGCGTTTATTATTGGGCTTGGAAAAATAAAATTCCTGTTTATTGTCCGACGGTTCTTGACGGAAGTTTTGGGGATATGGTTTATTTTTTTAAATATAAGCATCCTGATTTTATGATTGATATCGCAGAAGAAACAAGACAACTTAATGAATCTACTACTGGTTTAAAAAAGTCAGGGGTTTTGATTTTGGGTGCGGGAGTTATAAAACATGCAATTTTGAATGCTCATCTTTATAGAGATGGTGCAGATTATGCCGTTTACATAAATAATGCTCAGGAATTTGATGGTAGTGATGCAGGAGCTTTGCCTGAAGAAGCAGTTTCTTGGGGAAAATTGACTCCGGATTCTAAAAGGATAAAAGTTTATGGAGATGCGACAATACTTTTTCCACTTTTAGTTGCAAAAACTTTTGCAAAAAATTAATATTTGTTTTAAAACTCATAAAAGCTTAAATATTTCTTGATATTTATTTTTGTATGATTTTAGAAATAATAGAAAATTCTGAAGAAGTTAAGGAACTTTTTGTTCCGGAGAAAGATAAAAAAGAAATTGGAATTGAAAAAAAAGATTTCTTTGATGTCTTGAAAATGGTTGCGCCAGGGACTTCTATTCGAGCGGCTTTAGACGATCTTCTTAATGCAGGAATGGGTGCTTTGATTGTTTTAGAAAATGAAAACCTTTCTGGACTTTTTGAGAAAGGTTTTAAAATTTATTCGAAATTTTCTCCTCAAAAATTAGTTGAACTTGCAAAAATGGATGGTGCGATAATTCTTTCAAGAGATGCTAAGAAAATTTTTCATGCTAATTCTTTGTTAACTCCTGATTCTAGAATTCTAACAAAGGAAACGGGTACAAGACATAAGGCTGCAGAAAGAACTTCTAAACAAAGTGGTGCGGTAGTCGTTGCGATTTCTGAAAGAAAGAAAAAGATTACTCTTTATTATGGCGATAAACGGCATGAGCTTAGAAAATCTTCAGAGGTTCTTAGTCGTGCTTCGGAGAATATGCAAATTCTTGAGAAGCAAAGAGAAAGTCTTGATGAGACTCTTGTTGATTTGAATGTTTTAGAATTACAAAGAGTCGTTACAATTAATGATGTTTCAAGAGTTATCCAAGGTTTTGAAGTTTTGAAAAGAATCGCAGAAGTTATTAAGAAATATCTTATTGAACTGGGTAAGGAAGGTGTTGTTGTTGGTTCTAGGTTGAAAAGTTTGACGAGAGGTTTGGATAAGGAAGAAGATTTGGTTTTGAGAGATTATTTTGGTTCAGACATTTCAGAAGTTCATAAAGTCCTTGGAGGGTTTAGTTTAGATGACTTGCTTGAAACCTATTGTGTTTCAGATGCTTTGTTTGACGAAGTTCACGATAAAAGAATTTCTCCTCGTGGTTTGAGAATATTGAAAAAGACAAATATTCCTGAGAGATATATAGACTCTCTTGTTTCACAATTTAAAGGCTTGGATCGAGTTCTTGGTGCAAGTTCCGAAGAATTGATGAACATTTTTGAGAATGAAGGTATGGTCGATTTCTTTAAGGAAGAGCTTTATAGTTTGAGGGAAAAGATTAGTTTAGGGAAGAAATTTTAATCTTAACAATTTTGGATTAAAGTATAATTTATATAGCAAATTTTCTCTTTTGAATTATGCCTTTGACAAAAAAACAAATTGAAGAAATAAAAGAGCATCTTGAGCGAGCTCAGAATCCAGTTTTTCTTTTTGATAATGATCAGGATGGGATGTGCAGTTTTTTATTGCTACAAAGATTTATTGGTAAAGGAAAAGGATTTCCTGTTAAAAATGCACGTTCTTCAGGGAAAGATTATTTAAGAAAAATTGAAGAATTTGATTCGGATTATATTTTTATTTTAGATATCCCTGAGTTTTCAGGAGAGTTTTTAGAGGAGATTGAGAAGTTTAATCTTCCTGTTGTTTGGATTGATCACCATGGAGTTTTTGTAGAAATACCCGATTTTGTAAATTATTATAATCCTTTTTTTAACAAGGAAAGTACTAGTGAACCAGTTACTTATTTGTGTTGGCAAATTGTTGGGAAAACGAGAAAACAAGATTTGTGGTTAGGGGTTGTGGGGTGTATTTCGGATAAATTTGTTCCAGATTTTTACGAAGATTTTAGAGAAGATTATCCTGAGCTTGTTGTCGATAAAAAAGATTTGGATGCGTTTGATATTCTTTATGGTTCGGAGATAGGAAAGATAGCGAGAATTTTTGGTTTTGGTCTTAAGGATAAAACAACGAATGTTATTC
>CAYVIQ010000034.1:0-6138 GCA_964451595.1 Candidatus Woesearchaeota archaeon | reverse complement strand
ACAACACGATTATTCTGTTTATGCTATTGACACTGCTGGTAATTTGAATATTTCTGACGAGAGGATTTTTACAATTGATACTGTAAATCCCCAAATAGAATTTTCCACAGGAGTCGAATCTAATGCAACATCTTTCTCGAGAAATTATGTTTTTGTTAATGTTTCTGTTGTTGAAATTAATGAAGATATAATTATTTTTAATTTGTATGATTCTAATTTAGATTTGGTTAACTCAACTTCTTTTACGGATGGTTCTAGGGAAATTAATTTTACAGATTTATCCAATGGGACATATTATTATAATGTTTCTGTTAATGACTCTGCTGGAAACTCTAACTCTACTGAAACAAGAATGATTTCTTTAGATTTAAATCCTCCTCGGGTTATCATAGCTCTACCTGTATCGGGACAGACTTTTACTTCCTCGTCTGTAACTTTGCAAGTTACAACAGATGAGAATTCTACTTGTAATTATTCAATTGATTCTTGGGTTACTAACAATTCAATGACTTCTAATTCTGATGGAACAATTCATGAATCTTCTTTAACATTAAGTAATGGAAATTACGTTGCTTTGTTTTCCTGTGTTGATTTGTTTAATCAAATGAACAATTCTAAAAATGTTTCTTTTACAGTAAGTATTCCTTCAGGTGATTCTGGAACTTCGGGAGGTTCAACCGGGGGTTCTTCAGGAGTTGCTAGTTCATCAAAAAAGGATTTTTCCTTAAGTGTAGATTCTGTGGAAAGAACTTTGTCTTTAAATAGGATTGAGCTTGGACAAATTGAAGTTAAGAATTCTGGAACAGTTGGTAGGAAATTTGATGTTTTTGTAGAAACTCTAAATTCCCTAATTGAATTTGAGAATTCAAGTATTTTTGTGAATGCAGGAGAAACAGGAGAGTTTGAATATAGATTAACTCCTCCTAAGGAAGTAGGAGTTTATACAGGAAAAATAGTTATTATTTCAACTTCTTTTAGAAAAGAAATTCCAATTATTCTTAATGTTAAAACAGAAAAGAGTTTGTTTGATGTGATTATTACTATTCCTAAGAATATGAAGACCCTTTTACTTGGGAATAATTTAGAGGCTCAAATTGATTTATTGGAGATGGGAATTAAGGAGAAAATTGATGTAACATTAAATTATGTGATTAAAGATTATGAGGGCAAGGTTTATTTTGTTGAAGCAGAAACAATTGCTGTTGTGGATCAAAAAACTCTCTATAAAGAATTTCATACAGAAGAACTTCCTTCGGGAGATTATGTTCTTGGCGTGGAATTAGTTTATCCCGATGGTGTCGCTGTTGCGAGTTCACAATTTAAAGTTAATGAAAAATTTTCTTTTGATAAGGAGAATTATCTTTACTATTTGGCTGGAGGGATTTTTTTAGTTGTTTTTATTTTAGTTTTATTTATGGTTCGGAGATATCGAAAAATTCTTATAGAACATAACAAATAAAAACCTTTTTTTCTATATATCTCAGATGGTGAATAAAAAACTTTTTTTAATTTTATCTCTTTTGATAATTATTTTTGTTGGAGGATTTTTTACATATAATTATTTTGAAAATGATGTGGACACATTTACAAAAACAAGCTTGATTAAATTGAATATTCCTGTGGGAGGAGATTTTGAATCTTCTATAAAAATTTACAATCCTGAAAAATTCTCGCAGAATTTCAAAGTTTATTTAAATGATTTTAAAAACTTGGTTTCTCTAAGTGAGGATGAATTTTCACTTCTCTCTAAAGATCAAAAGGAAATTGATATTTCATTCAAGGATTTGAAAAAAGTTCCTAATGTTTATGCAGGGAAGTTTATAATTGAGGGTGAATTTTATAAGGAGGTTGTCCCAATTGTTGTCGGTGTTGAGGATCCAAATAGTGCTTTTGCAATAATTGTTAGTAGTATTCCAAAGTATGATGAAGTTAATATTGATGGAAAATTAGGAGTCGACATAAAAGTTTATGATTTGATTGGTGCAAATGCTCAGACAGTGTATGCGGAGTATGAGATAAGAAATCTTGATGGAGATGTTTTGAAAACTGGAAATAGCAACCTTATTGTTGGTAGTGGAAGTAAATCCGAATTATTTGATATTCCATCTGATTGGGAAGAAGGAGATTATGTTCTTATAACTTCAATAAAATATAAAGATACTGTAAGTTTGTCTTCATATATTTTTAATATTTCAAGAAAACAAGATGGAGTTTTATTTGGTAATATTGGGATTTTTGTCGTTTTGTTTGTTTTTGTCTTAGGTATTTTTGCTTTGGTTTTTTATTTTGTTAAAACTCGAGATTTACTTTTGGTTGAATTAAAGAATCAACAAAACAAAGAATTGAAGAGGCACATAAAATATATTGAGCGTTCTAAAGTTGATGTTTCAAAGTCTAAAGAAAAAAGAGAAAATAAGAAGAAGAAAGTTGAAGCTTTGGATAAAATAAAAAAAGAAGTTATTAAACAGATTAAACACAAACAAGAATCTCAGAAGAAAGAAATTTCTAAATTAAGTAAACACAAAGATAAAAGCGTAGCAAAGAAGAAATTAAGCGAATGGAAGAATCAAGGTTACAAAATGTATGATACAGAAAAAGCTGTAAAGAAAATTACTCAGAAAGGAATTAGCGAAAAGGTTAAGGAATGGGATACTCAAGGATATGATACCAGTTTTTTAAATAGGTAAATTTTAAAAACGATATTATCTTGAAGAATGTAAGAAAGATGGTGGTTAAGAAGGCTAAGAAAGGTGTGAGAAGTTCTAGGGGTAAAAGTTCTAAGAAGAATATTTCTAAAAAGAAAACTAAATTTCCTCTCAAAAAAGTTTCTAAAAAAAATATTCCTAAAGTTAGTAAAAAAGATTTTGAGGCATTTAAATTTGGCGTTCAAAGATTGAAAGAGTTAGAATCAGAATTAAACTCTTTAGATACTAGAGGATTTTCTAAAGAAGTTCAAGCAATAAAAATTAAATTGAAAAATGTTTCTCAGATTCCAACAATTGAGAGAAATCTTAAAGAATTGAAACTTAAGATTGATAATAAATATAAGCCAAGGAAGAAAAGAAAAAATTCTACAAAAGAAATTAAAGAAGATTTGAAAGATATTCAAGAAGACCTGGATAAGTTGCAGAAAATGAATAGGAAGAAATCTTATCTGGGAGTTGATTCGGGAGTTGATGTTTTAGTGGATACAAATTTTAATGATTTTTTAATTTCAACAAAAAAGGCACTTTCAGAGAGAATTCGTAGTCGTGAGGAAGAGATGGGTGATATTCTTAAGACGGATTTAGAAAAAAGAGAACGTAAATATCATAGAAAACATGATATTCTTTTGAAAGATTTTGAGAAAAAAAAGATGCAACTTGATAAGGAATTTGAAAAGAAAGTTAAAGAGATTAAGGGAAAAGAGAAAGAAGTAGAAAAACAATATGAGCAAAAGTATAAACAAAAAGTGGGTTCTGAATTACATAAAGAAGTCTCACAAAATCTTAGAAATATGCTTAAACAGAAATTGGATAAGGAAAAAGTTGAACTTGCTAAAACTTATAAAACACAATTGAGGCAGCATTATCAATCTGAACTTGAAAAAAGAAAGAGTCAACTTGAAGAAGATTTATCTAAGAGGAAAGAGAAATTTGAGAATTACAGAGATGATGAGCGGAGGAAAATGAGAGATAAACTTCTTAATGAGGCGCATAAGAAAACTGAACAGGAAATTGCAAAGAAGGAGTTGTTGCTGAGAAAACAATTAAAATCTGAATATGATTTGAAACTTAAGAAACAAATTCAGGATCGTGAGCAGGTGTTAAAGCAAGAGAAAGTTGATTTAGAACTTGAAATGCAAAAAAAGATTAAACAATTACTGAATTAATTTCTAAGAACATTTATAAAATTATTTGAGTTGTTTTTTCTATGGGTGAAGTGTTTGGTTTTTTAAAAAATAAAAAAGGTTCACATATAGGAGTTATGATTTCATTTTTGGTTTTTGTCACTTTCCTTATTTTTCTTCAAATTCTTTTGGAACCTGCATTAAAATCTAATCAAGATAGAGGAACTCTTTTGGATGGTGTTAAGGACGATATTATTAACGCTTCTTCTTCAAATCTTAAGATTGCGACGATTTTTGTTGAAGAGAGTGTTACTTCAAATTGTGTTAGCATTGATTCTTTTTTAGATGATTTTGATTTTGATTCTAGGATAATTGTTTTGAGCGAAGATGGAAATGTGGTAGATAGTTCGCTTGCTTCGGATTCAAATACTTTACAAATGACCCGAAATTTTAATTCCGAGAATCTTTTAAAAATTCATAGTTCGGAGGTTTTTGATCCTTTAGAATCTGGTAGCATTTCATGTCAGGCAATTGTTGAAGGGAGTGATTATATTCTTGGAATATCTCGAGAGAAAAATTATGTATTTGAAAAAAAACTTGCAAGTTTTATAGAAGATTCTTCAAATTATTCAAAATTAAAGTTAGATTTGGGAATTCCAGAAGATATTGACTTGGGTATAGAATTCGTTTATGAAAATGGTTCTTCAATAAACACTACCGAAAAAGATGTTACAACTAATGTTTATGTTGATGAAGAACAGATTGATTATGTTGGAGAAAATGGTAAAATTCTCTCTGGTAAATTAAGGATAAAAATATGGTAATTAAAAACAAGAAAGGTTGGATAAAAGTTTTGGAGGTTTTTGCTGCAATTCTTATGGTTATGGGCGTTGTTGTTTTGCTTGTTGGTCAAAATTATTTTAGCAAGAATATTTCAGACGATGTTATCTCAATGGAGGTTTCGATACTTAATAAAATTAGACATAATGAAAGCTTTAGGAATGCAATTCTTGAAGTTAGTTTACCTACGAACTGGACTGAATTTAATAGCACTGGTTTAGATAACATCTATGATGAAATTTTGAATAATAAATTTTCTGGTTTTTATTGCGAAGCGAAGGTTTGTTCGTTAGATGATTTTTGTAAACTTGATTTTGTTTTAGAAAAGGATGTTTATGCAGAGTCTGCAATTATTTCTGCAAGTGAAACAAAATATTCTCCAAGGCAATTTAAGATTTTTTGTTGGGAAAAATAATTTAGGTTTATTCTTGCCAGTTTATTATTGGATTTAAGTGTTTTATAATTTTAACAGATTTTTTTTGTTTTTCCATTACTTCAAAGATATTTTTGTATGCATCTGGAGCTTCATCTATGACGAATTTTGTTTTTATTCCTTTCATTGTTTTTTTGAAATCTTCCAAATTAATTTTATTTTTTGCATCGCGTCGGCTCATTGCTCTTCCAGCTCCGTGAGAAGAAGAGTTCAAAAATTTTGAATTTCCTAGTCCTTCTACTAAAAAAGAACCGTCACGCATATTTCCAGGAATTATTCCTTTTTCTCCTTTTTTTGCAGGCGTTGCACCTTTTCGATGTATGAATTTCTTTCCACCAAGAGGAATTGCATGATTGTGATTTTTGTTTACCCAGAGTTCTGATTTTATTTCTTCTTTGAAGATTTCTTTTAAAGCCTTTACAACTCTTCTGCTTATTTCAATTCTATTCAATAGTGCGTATTCTAATCCAAAGTCAAGAAGATTTAGATATTCTTTTCCTATTTCGGAGTTTGCCTCCAATGGGACTGTTTTTTCATAATCCGTTTTGCTTCCGGAAGTTTTTATCATATATTTTTTTGCAACTTTATGGCCTAATCCTCTGGAACCACAATGAATTACTAACCAAATATAATCTTTACTTTTTTGATTGTCTGCTTCGTTTAAAGAAATGAAATGGTTTCCTGCTCCAAGTGTTCCTAAATCTCTTAATCCAACGTCTTTTATAAATTGATAAATTGATTTATCAATTGGTCCTGCACGGAATTTTTTGAGAATTTCGTCAAATTTGTTTTTGCTTTCTTCGGAAATTTCGTGTTTTTTGTTTTTTTCTCCAAGTCCCATTGGAACAACTTTTTTTATGGCCTTGTAAACTCTTTCGGGGTTTTGTTTTATTTTTTCAAGAATATTTTTACCTTTGATTTTTACAGCAATTAATCCACATCCTATATCAAATCCCACCCATGCTGGAACGATGTAATCTTTTGTTATTAAAACGGCTCCAATAATTCCCAGCATTGCCACAGTACTACCAAAAAG
>CAYVIQ010000033.1:0-6247 GCA_964451595.1 Candidatus Woesearchaeota archaeon | reverse complement strand
TGTTTTCTGAGAACGGGGTTTTTATTTATGATATAAAGAATAGTTCAATTACGCTTGTTAATAAAAGACATCAAACTTATCCTTCTTTTACCTACAAAGGAAAATTAACATTTGTTGGAAGAGTCCAAAATAATCGATCTGCAATCAAAAATATAAAATCGAAAGGTTTTTTATTAGAAGAGTTCTTGGAAGAAGATCCAAGACAAAAGCTTTGAGGTCTTTGATTAGAGAATATAATGACAAACGTAACAGCCCGTATTAAAAAAGCAGGAAAACATTTTGAAGTTTTAGTTGATTTAGATGATGCTATGAAATTTCGTCGAGGAGAGAATAGTTTTATTCAGGCGGAGACGGAAGATATTTTTAGAGATTTGAAAAAAGGAGATAAAGCACCCGAGGCTGATTTGTTAGAAGCTTTTGGGACTGCAGATGTTAATGAAATAGTTAAGAAAATTGTCAAGGATGGCGAAGTTCAAACAACTCAAGATTTTAGGGACGAAGAACACGAGAAAAAAATTAAACAGGTTGTGGATTTTTTAGCAAGAAATGCAATTGATCCTCAAACAAAAAATCCAATTACACCCGAAAGAATCAAATCTGCTTTGGAACAGGCACATGTTAACATAAAGAATTCTCCTGTTGAATCCCAGATAAAGGAAATTTTAGATAGTTTGACAAAAATAATTCCAATAAAAATTTCAACTAAAAAAGTAAAGGTTACTATTCCTGCTATGCATACAGGTAAAGCGTATGGAGTTGTTTCTCAATATAAAGAATCAGAGAATTGGCAGAACGACGGAAGTCTGGAAATTGTTGTCGAAGTTCCTGCTGGAGTAATTATGGATTTTTATGACAAATTAAATGGTGTTACTCACGGCTCTGCATTAACAGAGGAGATTGGAGAATAAATGGATTACAGAAGTTGTAGTGAATGTTATGAAAAGCGTTGTCTTTGTGAAAAGTTGAAAACGGATTATGATACAAAATTAAAAGATAGTTTTGGAGATGAGAAAATTTCCTTAAATTATGAATTAAATTATTATGATGGGAATATATTAGAAAAATGAGGTTGATAAAAGAAAAAGGTTTAAATACTAATTGTCTCGAGATAATTAGAGATAAGTTATACTATCATAATAAAAATTATGGATTTGTGGACGAAGATTAAAATGACTGAAGAAAATAAAAGATATGTTGTTATACCTGGTGAGGTTATCGTCGTGGGAGATGATTATTTGCCGGGAGATAATACTGAAAAGCGTTCCCGTGGTGAGATTGTTTCTTTGAAATATGGCTTAGCAGAGATTGCTAATAATCTTGCTAAGGTAATTCCTTTGTCAGGACCTTACACTCCAAGAAGAGGAAATGTTGTTATCGGAAAAGTTGAAATGGTTCTAGGAAATGGTTGGCTTTTTGATATTGGTGGTGCTGACAATGCTTTCCTTTCAGTTTCAGAGGTTCCAAGATATGTTAATTCTCACGCAATGGAAGAAGTCTTTAGAATTGGAGATATGGGTGTTGTTAAAATTTGGGGAATTGGAGGAAGAGGAATTGATTTGAGCATAAAGTCAAGAGGTTTAGGAAGGATTGATGAAGGAATGATTTTCAAGGTAAATCCAAATAAAGTTCCAAGAGTTATAGGAAAGGAAGGAAGCATGATAAAATTAATAAAAGATTATACAGGTTGTAACATCACCGTTGGACAAAATGGTTATATTTGGGTTAAAGGAGATAAAGTTGACGAAGAGTTACTTGCAAAATCTGCCGTTGAATTTATTGTTACGAATTCTTTTATTGAAGGTTTAACTGAGAGAGTTGAGAATTGGTTTAAAGAAAAAGGAATTGTTAAAAAAGAAAGAAAATCTTTTGATAGAGAAAACGCTCAGGATGAAGTAAATAGAGAAGTTGAAGAAATAGAAAATATGGAGGATGAAGAATAAAATGACAGATTTCAAAAGACCAGACGGAAGAAAAGTTGATGAATTAAGACAACCAGTTAGTGCGAAGGTGGGAATTATCCCTAATGCCGACGGAAGTGCAATGTTCCAGAGTGGAAAAACAATTGCAATCGCTGCTGTTTATGGCCCTAAAAAAATGCACCCTCAACATTCACAGAATCCTGAAAAGGGAACTTTAAGATGTACTTACAATATGAATAGTTTTTCAGTAGACGACCGAATAAGACCTGGACCTTCAAGAAGAAGTATGGAAATTTCTGAGATTACAAAATGGGCTTTAGAGCCAGTCGTAATGCTAGGTAAATGGAAGAATCAAGTTGTCGATGTTCACATAAACATTATTCAGGCCGATGCGGGTACGAGATGTGCAGGAATAAATGCTGCAGCTTTGGCTTTGGCTCATGCAGGAATTCCTATGAGGGATATGGTTTCTAGTGTTGCTGTCGGTAAATTAGATAAAACAGTTGTTGTTGATTTAGATAAAGCTGAAGAAGATTTTGAAGAAGGCGAAGGTCCTACAGATATTCCAATTTCTATGACGCATTCAGGAGAAATTACACACTTACAGTTAGATGGTAAAATAAATGGTGAACAAATGAAAGAAGCGATTGAGATGGCTAAGAAAGCTTGTGGAGAAATTTATGAAATTCAGAAGAAAGCATTAAAGGATGCAATTGATTTGGAGGGTAAAAAATGAGTGCCGAAGGAATAAACATGACTGCGGATGTGAATGCTGAAAGAATAAAAAAATATTTGAAGGAGAATAAAAGGTTTGATGGTCGAAGTTCTGAAAAATTTAGGGATTTGATTATTGAAAAAGATGTTTCCAAGAAAGCTGAAGGTTCTGTTAGAGTTAAACTTGGGAAGACTGAAGTTATCGTTGGTGTTAAACTTGCAACAGGTGAACCTTACGCTGATTCTCAAGATCAAGGAAACCTAATGGTTACTGCAGAACTTTTACCTTTGAGTTCTCCAAGAATCGAGTTAGGAAAACCCGGATTTGACTCTATTGAACTTGGTCGAGTTATTGATAGAGGAATCAGAGAGAGTAAAGTTATTGATTTGAAAGGTCTTTGTATTGAAGAAGGAAAAAAAGTTTGGACAGTTTTCATAGACATTTATTCGATAAATGATGATGGTAATTTATTAGACGCTGCGGGAATTGGAGCTTTGGCTGCTTTGAAGATTGCAAAGATTCCCAAGTATGACGCAGAAAATAATAAAATTCTTTACGGGGAAGATGATAGAGATATTCCACTAAATAATGTAAATCCAATTGCAATAACAGTTCACAAAATTGGAGAGCATTTAATTGTTGATCCAACTAGAGAGGAAGAAGATGTTTCGGAGACAAGATTAACAATAGGTATTTCTGAAGGTACAATTTCTTCTATGCAAAAAGGAAATTCAACTCCAATGAAATCAGAAGAAATCATAAAAGCTATTGATTTGGCCCATAATGCATGGGGAGAAATCTTTAAAAGTCTGGAAAAACAGGTTAAATAAAATGGAAAAACAAATTCACGAGTTTTCGAAGTATGAAAGAGCAAGAATAATTGGAGCTCGGGCTTTACAATTAGCAATGAATGCTCCTTTAATGATAAAAATGTCTGAAGATGATTTAGAAAAAGTTCATTATGATGTTTTGAAGATCGCAGAAATTGAACTTGATTCAGGGGTTTTACCAATTTCGGTTAATAAACCGTTCCCTAAAAGAAAGGAAGGTGCTTTGAAAAGAGCTCCCGTTGCTAAAGTTAGTGATGAAAGTAAAGAAAAAATTGAAGAAAAAGAAGAAGATGATATTGAAGAAGAAGGCGAAATTATGGAGCTTGCTCAGCCAGAAGACGAAATTGAAGAATCTGGAGAAAGTGAAGAAAGAGAAATTTAATTTATGAAAATATTTCTCTAAACAACAATTCTTAAAAACTTCTACAAATTGGTTGTGTTATGATAATTAGAGAGGTTTATGCGAAGGCGATTTTTGATTCTCGTAAAGAAAAAACAATTGAGATTACAATTGAAACCGACAAAGGCAAGAAATTTTTTGCTAGTTCTCCTTCGGGAAAATCCACTGGAAAGTATGAGGCAAAAATTTACAAAAGGACTCTTGATGGAGACATTAAGAAAATAAATCAATTCAAAGAATATTTTTCTGAAGAAATACTTGAAAAGTTTGATGATTTGAAAAGGATTGAAGACATTCTCGATGGACATGTTGGGGCGAATACCGTTTTTGCATTTGAATCAGCGGTTTTGAAGGCGCTGGCTGATGAACAAAAAAAAGAAGTTTGGGAATTGATTTATGAAAATTACAACAAAAAGAATAATTCAAAAGGAACAATAAAATTCCTGAGACTTGTTGGAAATTGTGTTGGAGGTGGAAAACATTCTAAATTAATTCAAGGAAAACGGCCAGATTTTCAAGAGTTCGAGTTAATACCAAACAAGAGAAACATTGGTGAAAACTATGAAGAATTAATTAAATCAAAAGAAAGGATTGGTAAATTGTTAGAGATTAAAGATGAGAAATTTTTAGGTAGTAAAAATGATGAAAATGCTTGGATGACCTCTTTGAACGAAAAAGAAGTTTTAGATATTTTGAATGAGATGAAAGTCCCTTCGGGACTTGATGTTGCGGCTTCGAGTTTTTACAAGAGAAAAAAATACTCGTATGACAACCCTATGTTAAAAAGGGACGTTGAGGAACAATTTGGTTACATTGCAAATTTGATAAGAAATTATAATTTATTTTATGTTGAAGATCCATTTGATGAAGAAGATTTTGAAAGTCACGCTAAGCTTTTGAAGAGATTTCCGAATAGTTTAATCGTAGGTGATGATTTGATTGTGACAAATTCTAAACGTTTACAAAAAGCAATCGAGATGAAAGCTGTTAATGCAATTATTGTTAAACCAAATCAGTGCGGTTCTTTACTTGAAGTTAAAAAAGTTGTTGAACTTGCCAAGGAAAATAATATCAAAACTGTTTTCTCGCACAGAAGTGGAGAAACTGATGAAACTATTTTAGCGGATTTGGCTTTTGGTTTTAGTGCAGATTTTTTTAAGTCTGGAACTGAAGGAGATGTAAGAGTTAAGAAAATAAAAAGGTTGATTGAAATTGAAAAGAGTTTAATGAGATAATCTTCCCAACAAACCTTTTTTGTTGTTTCTAATTTTTTCTTTTAAGATTCTAATTCCGTTTGAATAATCCCTCATTTCTTGATCGTCTTTTGATTCTTTTCTTAAATTATCTAGAATGGGTGCATCGTAAGATTTTCTGTTCCAGGGCAATTTTTTTCTTTGATTCATAATTTGTTTTGTAGGATTGTAATATTCCAATCTCCGATAACAATAATTGCAAATATTCTCTGATTTATTTGTTTTATTGTGACCGTTTTTATTACAGAAGGCGTATCTTTGGTTCAATTCTCTTTCTGCTTTTTCATACAATGCAATTTCTTTTTTATCAATTTTAAAAATTTGTTTACCGTTTTCATCCAAACCGCTAACATTTACTTTCATAATATCCTTAATTAAAACGAATTTATAACAATTATTGTATTTTAACACATCAAAATCTTTTTAAACTAACTTTCATCTGAATTCTCATGACTAATGAAGAAGCTGAAAATGTTGAAGTTCCAGAAGATAAACTTTCTGGTGAAGAGCTTGAAGCTGAAGCAAAGAAAGAATCTGATGATGACAGTGCTGTAGCTAAATCTGTTGAAGATAAAAAGAAAGCACTTTTGGAAAAGGCAGCCAAGCTTAAGGAAAAACTTGGTGAGGAATCTCCTACAACTGAAGATTTGAAAGAACAAGTTAAAGCTAAAAAAAGAACGGATATGTTAATCCCCTTGGATGATTATGTTAAAGCGGGAATTTATCTTGGAACAAAAGTTGTTACGCCAGATATGAGGAAGTATGTTTACAGAAGAAGAGCTGATGGCCTTGCAATATTTAACACAGATATTATTGATGAGAAATTAAAAGAAGGAATTGAATTCTTGAGTAAGTTCAATCCCGAAGATACAATTTTGGTTTGTAAAAGACAAGCTGGTTGGAAGGTTGCTGAGAAATTTTCTGAATTGACTGGGATAAGAGTTTTCACAAAAAAATATCCTGCAGGAATTTTGACGAACACAAATTTGCCTGATTTCTTCGAGAACGAATTGACAGTTATAACAGATCAATGGGTTGATAAAAATGCTTTGGAAGATACTTTAAGAGTTAATAAAAAGGTCTTGATGATTTGTGATACAAATAATTTCTCAAAAGGTTCAGATCAGATT
>CAYVIQ010000032.1:2562-6263 GCA_964451595.1 Candidatus Woesearchaeota archaeon | reverse complement strand
CATCCAAATAAATCACAATCTGCAGGTTCATAAATTGTATCAACTGTTTCACAAGCTTTGTCTTCAATGTAGGGAGATATTTTTATCCAATCCGGTTGAGAGTAAATTCCCGTCGCAATATATGTTAATCCTGAATTTTCCCCTGGAAGAACTGTTGAAGCATTTCTTACAGGATAACTTACAAGACCTTCAATTTCCTGCGGAATGTCAGTCAGTTCAAATGTTTTTGACGTACCCCCATAAGAAATAGAAACCAAAACTTTTTTTATTTTTAAATCACCAATACTTATTGAGAATTGAGTTTCGTTTTCATCAGAATCATAACATGTATAATCGTTATTGAGAGAGATTTTATCTGTAAAACTTACGTCAAAACAAGATGTAACACCTTCAGTTTTATTTTGAACAATATTCCTTATAACCGTCCAAACCATCGTAGTAGCCACAACTACAAGAAGAATCATAATCACTGTTGCAACAATTGTAGACAAACCTCTTCGGTTTTTTTTCAAAAAGTTGTAACGGAAATAATTTTTGTTTTCTTTATTTATCATTTTACAAAAGTATGTCATAACCATATAAATCCTCATCACAAACGTATGTCTTTTTTCCTTTTTCGCTATTCCCAATTAAAACAGGTATTAACACAATTTCATCTCCTGAAAATTGGATTGAGTCTGAGAATGCCCTTCCCTGACTTAAACCTGTTTGATAATTCTCTGCCCAATCTGTTGACAAATCTTCCAAGTTCGACGTCGTAAAACTGCCCGATCCAATATCCTTAACTTTGATGTTATAAATAGGGATGTTTCCATCATTTCTTATCGACAAAACTCCTGAAGAGCTATAACTTGCCTGAAAAACCACATCCTGACAGATGAGTTCAATATTTGTTTCCTCTCCCCCAAAATTCTTTGTGATAGCTTCTCTTGTAAGTCCTTTGAGCCACATGAAAACAATAAGGCCAATAACCATAACCATAGCAACAAGCAGAACAGTAGCAATAACTGGAGACAAAGCTTTCTTATTCACCCTCTCATTCATCATCCTAAAAACCTTTATACATTTTTAAATTCTTTGTTAACACGAGATACTCTCTTTTATTCTCGAATCCTGACAACTTACAATCCTATTCACTCTTCCTTCTTTCTGCCATCTTATTGGAACTAGTTCAATAGAATAAATTGTACCCTCAAAATTTATAAGGTTAAACTCATCAATCTCTTCGGAATTTGGCAATAAAGAATTAAATTCACCTGAAAACTTAATTCCACTCGGAGCAAGCATAGAATAATTTTCAGTTAAATAATAAGTCAAATCTTCTGTTGCTAATTCCTGGTCTGGCAGAGTTGACGCATATAAAAAATAACCTCCCACACTGAATTTTCCATTATTTTTTATGGTTAAATTCAACGAACTATTAGAACACGCATAATCTTTTATAAAAAGCGAAGTGCCATCTGGACAATTTAATTCATTTTGAGGAATGTATGTTTTCATCCAGCCATAAACCAAAACTCCAAGGACAATTACAAAAGTAACTAAAAGTATATATCCTATCATCGGACTGACACCTTTCCGATTTCTTGAAAAAAAATTGGAATGGAAAAATATCAAATTTTTATTTTTCTTAGTTTGTATAAACATATTTTTCACCTCCAATATCTTGAGAAAACACAAAATAAAAGTTTTGCCCTTTTTCCAATTTGAACCTATATGTTGAATTGTCATAATCAAATAGAATTTCTCCTGAAGAAATCGTTAAATCTGAACTCAAATCTATTTTACTTCCTTGAATATAAGTATATGCCTCAAGACTTCCGTTAGTGCCGTAGATGTAAGAAGCGTTTATTTTGTTACCAAGATAATCGCTATAAGATGCAGTAAAATTTTCTATTTGATTTTGATTATTTAGAGAATCGTAATCTAAAACTTTTTCAATTTCTCTCTCAAATTCATCGCCAAATCTGTCTACTTTTGAATTTTTGTTGCTCATAGAATAATTTACTAAAGAAATCATTCCAACGATTATTACAACCAGAATCGCAGAAATCAAAAGATAAAACTGTCCTAATTTGTTTTTGTAAAACCTCTTCATTTAATTCTATCGTTAACGAGGTTTATTAAATTATTTATCAGTTAATTTGGACTTAAATGCAAATTGTTTACGTCTTTGTCGCTATCTATAATTTTTTCCAAATCATTTTCAAAACTTGAAGACATTTTTTTCAGATAACTCTCATGGTTCTCCAGTTTCTTTTCAATTTCCTGCGATTTTAAACTTATAGAGCCGTTATATTTTTCTTTCTCTCTTTGGCATTGAATCAAATGATTTTTCTTTGTATCCCAGAAAATCTCAAGTTGTTTTTCATACATTTCTTTCTGATGCATATACGATTTTAATTGTGTAAGTTTATATGAAATTACTTTATCCAAGCTTGAATCTGATTTAGAATATTTCTCAATCATTGACTCAGTTTCTTCAAACCATTTTTTATAAAATTCTTTCTCCCCTTTATCTGAAAGATCACTCATTTTAATTTTTTGAAGTCAAATCTTTAATTTGTGGAGAACCATTATATAATTCATTCAATTTTTGCATTTTTATCTTTTTAATAAATTCAAAGGCTTCCTTTGGTGAATAATTATGTTTCTTTACCATTTCAATAACTAAATTAATCTGAGAAATTCTTTCTTTTTCATAAATCTCAATATTTTCATCATAATCTTTTATTAAATTATTAATTTCATCCTTCTTGTTTTTTGCCCAAGAGTAAAATCTCTTTTCACCTTCTTTTGAAAAATCAAATAAATATTCCATTTTATTTTATATCCAAACTTTTTTCAATTTTTGAATATGAATTCAAAAAATTATTCAATCTATCTAACGCTTCTTTTTTGTGATAATCACTGTCCTCAGAATGAATTATATCTTCTTTTAAATTCCTATAAAGATCTTGAATTATTTTTTTTTCCTGTAGGAGTAAAATCCCTTTCTTTAAATTTTATTGAATATTTTTCCATTTTATCTTATGAGTTTGATAAGCACAATTAACAAAATAACAAAGAGAATAATTCCCAAGAAAAACCAAATATTGTTTGAGCTTTTAACTTTTGATTCTTTCAAAACTGGTTCAACACAGCCTGTTGTAGTGTAAGGTTCGTTTAAAGCATATTCACATCCGTTTGTATCAACACAATTTCTTGTTGTAACACCATCTGAACATTCACTCCATGCAGAACATTCCCAGTTTGATAAACATTCTTGATAAGGGATTGCATTGCCATGAAAGACACTTTTTGAAGATTCTTCTGGCTCATCATTTTCTTTCCAAGTACAACTTGAAGTACAATTACTTTCTCCATCACATTCTTCAGAAGCTTGGTTTACAATTCCGTCCCCACATTCTACACTGTTTTCTATTTTCTTTATTCCAATACAATTAACATAAATACTGTTTGAAGTAGCAGTTGGAGTTTCAGTATATTTGAAATGAACCGCTTTTATGAAGTCCGCACCATTAGGAAGATTAATCTCAACTGTTTCTATAGTGCTTACACTTTTTTTGTAATCTTCTAAATCACTGGTTGGAGAAGTAAATCTCTCCTCGTTGTTTTTAATAAATGCTATCATAAATTGTTCATTTGGTTGGTATATACTTTCTCTTCCCGTAACACTATCGGATCCCATCATTGTTATA
>CAYVIQ010000032.1:0-2552 GCA_964451595.1 Candidatus Woesearchaeota archaeon | reverse complement strand
CTGAAGAAAGTCCTACATAATATTCAGAGGAATTTGTATCATGGGCTGAAGCATAATCTGAAACGAGTTTATCTCCCATGAGAATAACTTGATCATAATCGTTTGAATCTAGATAACAATAAGAACTCACAAAGCTTAAAGACAAAATTGCCAAAGCATAAACAAAAACAAATCCTAAACTTTTTCTAACCATAGTAATTTCGTAATGATAACACTTTTTAAAGATTATTGTTCAGAATTACACACTTTTGACAATCCCAATAATTCTACCTTATGGCGAATATTACTCTTCAAATGAAAATAAATATTTCTTTTCTCAAAATATTTTGTTTCTTCAAAGAAATTTAGAATAGGAAAACCCTTAGTAAAATTATAAATCCCAGCAATATCCTCAATTTCATCGAGTTTGTACCCTTTTGCTTCCATCTCTGTCAAAAAATTAGTTAGTTTCTCCTCAGAATCTCTCTTACTTAATTCATAAAATCTTCTCTTTAGAATCATTCCATAAACAACTTTCTGTGTTGCATCAGTTTTCATTTGTTTTATTTTTCTTAGAAGAAATAAACATAAAAATCCCAAGTATCAAAAGTACAAAAATAACTGCAAATATTCCTTTGCCTACGTTTGATTTTGAAAAATCTGAAATTGCTGCACCAGTTGTTCTAAAGAAACTACTCTTTGCTTTATCCTTTTCTTTTCCGTTAAGGTCTTCTATTGTTAAATTTTCAGAATTTGTAACTTGAGATTCTTCCTTTGAATTTGTTGAAGATGAACTTGAAGTTGTAGAACTGCTACTTGAAGACGATGAACTAGAAGAACTTGAACTACTCGACGAGCTCGAAGAAGACTCAGTATTTTCATTTGTTATTATTACTTCACAAGAACTTGGTTGACCAGAACAACTATATCCATATTCTACTTCGCAACTTGCTGAACATCCATCTCCATTAACAATATTTCCATCATCACATTCTTCTCCTCCATCAAAACCTCCGTTTCCGCACGTTAGGCTTACAGGAGGAACTTCTTTCAAAATTAAATCTATCTCCACAGAGATAGCAGAAGTAGAATTATATTCAGGACTATTTACCTTTGAGTCATTTACTTCAAATCTTTCTACTTTAATACCATTCACATAAAAATTTATTTCTCCTCCAAGACCAATACAAGGACTAACATCAAACTCGTAAGAACCATCATTGATTGTTACTTCTCCTGCTCTTTGTCCCCTAACTTCTGCAACTAATCCATATTCGCCTGTTAGGATATATTTGCTAGAGAATAATCCTTCATCCACATAAACAGTTCCATGGTAAACGTTTGGTAATCCTAACCCCGAAGAACACTCTGCAGACAAGAATCCTAACAAACCTATTCCCAAGACAAGCATAAATAAAATAGATAACTTTCCTTTCATAACAAGTCAATTCTTAAACTCTTTAAAAACTTTATTGTCTTCGACAATTTAATTATTGTTGTTACTTAGCCTTAGCTAATTCATAAAAAATAAAAAAAATAAAAGAAAAATAAAATCAAAATTGATTTAGTAATTGATGTATGTTATCGGAGTGTAGTCCCAGATCTCTTCGTTATCTGCGAAGTTCTTTGTTCTCACCCAATATCCTTGACCTGTTTCTAATCCTATTGAAATTCTATATTCAAGACTTTCAGAAACTTTATCATATCCAGTAAGACTTCCATCATAGAATTGACCTTCTAAAGACTCAAATGCTAATGCAGTGTTTATAGGATTTGGACTAAGTTCATACTTTCCAACTAAATTCCAACTACTTGAAGCAACTTCTACAGAAGGGCCAGGTTTTTGTTGCTGAGTAAACTCTTTTTCATTAAGATAAAGAGTTGTTTCTTCAGCCATCTTAATCCAATAACCGTAACCTGGAACAATTTCAGTTAATTCGTAAGAATCAATTCCTGTAAATCCAGGAGTTCCAGACATCTTTTTCCTTGCCTTGTACCATTTATCCTTTACAGCATTATACTGTAAAACTGTTGCAACATCTGATCCTTCATTTGCAATTTGGTCATAGATAGAACCAAACACAAAGTCGATTGAAGTATCTTCAGGAACTAATGGGATTGAAATTAAATTCCAACCTGCATCTAATTTAATAGAGTAGTCATAAACTGTTACTGTTAATGTTTCATAAACAGTATCTGTTCCATCACTTACACTAACGTTTGCAGTGTAAACACCTGTATCTGTTGAATATCCAGTTATTAATCCAGTTGAAGAATTAATTGACATCCAAGCAGGATATTCTCCTGAAATCAATCCGTATGTTAATGTGTCTGCAGGACTTGAGTCATTTGCATCAACATCAAATTCGAAATAATCTCCAACAGCAGTGTTAACACTTGCTGGAAGATTTACGAAGTATGGAACATAGTTTATCACTTCCACATCATAGGAAACATTATCTGTTGAACCATCACTATCTGTAACAATCAATGTTACTGTGTAAGTTCCATCAGCAGTGTAAGTATGTGTAGAATTTTGGTCTGTTGAAAATTCTTCATCACCAAATGCCCAA
>CAYVIQ010000031.1:0-6305 GCA_964451595.1 Candidatus Woesearchaeota archaeon | reverse complement strand
TTATTATTAGAGGAATTATCAAAAATTCCCGTCAAATTGTAAGAATCTCCCATCATCCAATAACCAACAAGTGAATTATCAAAATCTATCCATGATGAAGTATTTTCTGTAAAATCATCTGAAATATTTGCTTGGATAGTTATAGGATTGTCTGGATAAGAACTGTTATCGGGAGTAGGAGATTCAAAAGTTATCGCCGGAGCAGACACATCCAATTCATAATCATTCAAAGTAATATTTCCGAAAACAACTGGCGAATAAAACAATTCAGAACTAACAAGTTTAACTGTAAAATTTGCATCATCAAGATTGTTCAAACTTGACATATCATAATCTGTCAAACTACACGAAGACATATTTTGATAATCCCCTTCATTAATTTTTCCCTGCAAATAACTTCCATTCAAAGTCTGACAAGAATCAATCGAGATATTAACGGTATTATTTGTAGAAAAATCTAAATTTTGGAAGAGCATTTCTCCAGTTGGATAAAATCTTTCATAAGTCGAATTATAAATTTGTTGAACTTCTATAGCAGATAAGCTTCTATTAAAAATCATAACTTCATCCATTGAACCATTGAAGAATTTTATCGCTGATGTACTAAACCTTCCAATAACAAGATTGTATGCATTTGAGATTATTGAAGAAGCAGTAAATGTTTTATTTATAACTTCAACACCATTAACATATAACACTCCAAACCCATTATCAAATGTTGCTGTTACATAACTCCACTCATCATCATTATAAGCTCCTGAGATAGATAAAGGGTCTGAAAAATTTCCATTAATTATGAATCTTAAAGACCCTGCACCAGATGTATATGATCCTATTTCATAACCCGTTCCTGAACCATATTTTGATATATATCTCGCATCAGCATCCATTACTGGACGAGGATAAAGCCAAAAGCTAATTGTTAATTCAGAAGAAGGATTTAATCCAGCATTATTTCCGCAATCGATATAATCATCAACCCTATCAAACTCATAAGCTCCTCCATAAATCCCGCCAGTATAATTTTGATATACCCCATTTGTTATTGTCCCATCATTATTATTTGAAGAATAATCATAAGTTGTTCGAGTCCCATAACCAATTAAATCTCCATTATTATCCGAACCAGAAGTATCTAATGCTCTAAATCCAGTTCCATCATCAAGAAGCCATTCTCCAACCAATTTAGAAGAATCTATTACATTATGATTATAAAGCCCTGTAATTTCTGTTTGATTTAATGTTTTATTAAATATTCTTATTTCATCTATTGAACCATTCATTAAAAAATTTGCAGAATTAGAATAATATCTTCCAACCATTAAATCTCTATTCTGAGGCATCATATCTATTGTTGTTGAATGGGCAGTTTGTAAAACTCCATCAATATATAAATAAACCACGCTGTTATTTGCTCTCATAACTACGTGATGCCAATTATTATCTGTGTAAGTTGTGTCAGAAGGGACTGTTTCAAATCCCCCAGTTGAATTTGAAAACACAACAAAAAATCTATTTGTACCGTGATGAACAATACTCCAACCACCATCAAGTACCCCATTTTGACTAGTTAATATTCCATCATAAGATCCATTTACAACAATTTTTGCCCATACAGAAACAGTAAAATTATCAGACAAATTTAAAGAATCAGGATTTCCAACACTAATATAATCATCAACATCGTCAAAACTTAAAGCACCAGAATTAGTTCCTTCAACCCAAGTTGCATTTCCATCTGGAATATCAAAAGGCATATACAAAACTAGATTTGAATCTGAAATTCCTATATGAGAAAAACTATTTTCTTGAGTAATATTCGTTCCAGCCCCTGTTGAAATATTTAAATAAAAGGGGTCAACAATATAATCAAAAGCAATTCCAGATCCGGAAACAATCTTCAAATCAAAAACATCTTGAGATTCTCCCTCAGGAATTCCAGTCAAATAAGTTTTATACAAACCTTCTCCATCAATTTCAAGGGAAGAAATTAAATCAGAACTATCCTTTCCATAAACTTCAATTGTTCCAGAAACATCTGAATTAGCATAAACAGTAATATCATTTGCATTTGTTAAATTCTCTTCAAACAAAACTCTAATATAGTCACCATTTGAAATCACTGGACTCCAAACATCATCCTGAATCGAAACACTATCATAAATATTTTCAATAAAATTCCTGTCAGAATCTAAATGTTCTGCATTAGAAATCTCAATTACTATTTCATAAGTCTGATTACTCAAATGCGGAACAACCCAAGTAATAAACGAAACAAGATTCTCGTCCATAGAATCCTGAGAAACATCCACCAAATCTTTAACAGAAATATTTTCATAGCCTTTATTTTCAGGAATTTCACCCTCGATTAAATTATAATCTGAATCATAAGCATCAAATTTTTCTAAAATTTTTTCACCAGAAACTTCATCATAATGATATAATTTTATTTTGCTAAGTTCACTTTTCTGAGGTAATTCAGAATAAGCTAAAATATTCTCATAATGATAATCCGAAGAGATAGTAACCCTCTTTCCTGTAGAAAATTCTTCTTCAATCGCAACTGGAGCAGGAGTTTCATACTCAATTTCATATTCGGTTATATTATCTTCTATCTCAACACTTACAGAAATATTCTCTTCAGTCGAATCAATTGCCAAACCAGTAACACTTCCAAAAATTTTTCTAAAGAAATTAAAAATCGCAGAAAAAAACTTTAATCCATTCACAGAACCCGAATCAATAACGCCTCCAGTAATTGAAACGGATTTAATATTCTCCCTGTTCTCAACCGAATCAATTTTTTTATAAACGTTAATATTCTTTGCTTCTTTGGGAATTTCAACATTAACTACAGAAACATTGTCTACCACGATTTTCTTTTTCCATTTCACAGGCATTCCAACAACAACAGGATATTGAGTAGTATTTATTTCTACATTTGAGGTAATTTCCAAATTACTATCTACAATTAAATCACTCTCCGAGACTTTTATTGAAGAATTAGAAGCAATAGTTTCAGTATAATTAGTTTCATTAATATCGGAATCGTTTCTAAGAAAAGAACTCATATTTGTAGAATTTGTTTCATTGTAAACACTTTCATTTGTATTGGGCACAACGGTTTCATTGACATTTGAAACGTCAGAACTATTATTTGGAATTAAAACATCTTGAGTAATTTTCCCCGTAAAAGAAGGATTTACAATAAAAAGAGCAAAAGTCAAAATAACAACTAAACCTAAAAGAAGAAAACGAAAATCTTTTTTTGATTTCTTTTCTATTGATTCTTTACCCACATATTGAGAAACAACTTTGCCATCTTCCTTTTTAGTTTTGTAATAATAAGGACCATAAACTTTAATTTTTCCGTTAACTTTCTTTCTTATATATCTCTTGTAAACCATCTTCACCTTTTCAATACTTTTATTTAAATAATAAGAGGTATATAAATATTTTGACAATTTACACTACCAGAAAAAAACTTACAGAAAATTACACTACCCCAGATATCTTACCTTTCCAGGACGAGGTTCAAAAACAATTCCATCTTCAATTAGTTTTTTAGTTTCTTGATTAATCATTTCTGGAGAAGCATCCCTTATCTCTATAATTAATTTATCAATTTCTATTCCGCCTTCTTCTTCAGAGGCTTTAATCTTATCAAGGATTTTATCTCTCAAAGCCACAACCTGATTTTTCTCGAGAGGTTGAGAACCAAGAGTTTCAGAACGTTCTTTTTCAATCTCCAATTTTCTTACAAGGAGATATTTTGGATCTTGAGTTTTTATTATCTCGGGCTGCATATATGTTTCATTATTCCAGTGTCTCAAAACACCAATAACAGCAACAGTCTCACCTTGATTAACATTTCTAAATTTCTCAGCATCATCTCCAAAAACTTTTAACTTTATTTGACCAGAGCCATCATCCAAAGTAAAGAAAATGTATTTACTCTCTCCCGAACTTTCATATTTATCAACAATATTTCCAATAATATTCACTCGAACAATCTTTCTATCTCCAAGCTCAAGAAAAATAAATCTATCTTCATTCAAAATTGGCTTACCATTCAACAAATCTCCAATCCTCAATTTGTACGCAACATTTCTCTTAAACTGATTTTGATTTTCCATAACGAAGAAAAACAAAGACTCTTTATAAGTTTTTATCTAATAAAAACACAATAATCTTTAAATACAAATTGAACAAAAATAATTCGTGGAAAAAGATAATCAATTAAAACAATTAATCTCAATTCTGTCAGATAGAGCAGAAAGATATCTTGAGTTGGAACCCTACATTGGATCGGTCTATCTTACAAAAGCCCTAGAACTCTACAACAAACAATTTAATCCTCCCGAACAATCCCAAGTAAGAATCCCAAAAATAGAAAGAACGATTCGAAAATATTTCGAAAGATTTAGAGATTAAAATACTCCAACATATCCTCGTTTCGGCCTATAAATCTCATTACTCCTTAATAACTTATCAATAATCTCATCAATTTCATCTTTTGTCAATCTATCTTCTAATTCTTTTTCAACTTCTTCTCGAGGAATCATCTTTCCCATTTTAGATTCTAGAGCAGTTATTGTTTCTTTAACTAACAAAATTTTATTCCTCTGAGAATTTGAAAACTTTCCTGAAATTTTATCTATATCAAAAGTCTTAGATTCATAATCATAACCTACTTGCATCAGATAATATTTCATTAAGTCTATCGCTTCCCTTGCATCATCTCGAGTAACATCATCTCTTAATCTTATCTTAGCAGAAGCCTCTGCCATTCTAATTAAAGCTTGTAACTGTCTTGCAGAAATAGGAATTGGTTTAACACCAGCATCGGAACTAACAGGCCGATTACGCAAATCAACATAAAAATTCCTCAATTCCTCAACAGCCTCTTCAGATAATTTAGGGTGCACTCTCTGCTTAGCATAAGCAACATACTTTCTAAAAAAAAGCGGTTCAATAACTTCATCTTTAGCTTCAAACTGATGCTCCTTCAAAACATGCATTGCAATTCGATCATCTTTTCCTTTATCTGGAATATCTCTCATAGTAAAAATAACATCAAAACGATTTATCAAACTAGGAGGTAAATCGATCTGTTGAGCAATTGATTGATAAGGGTCAAATCTACCAAACTTAGGATTTGCTGCAGCAAGAACAGAAGTCTGAGCTTTCAAAGTTGCCTGAACATTCGCCTTAGAAATTGTAACACTCTGCTGTTCCATCGCTTCGTGCATTGCACTTCTATCTTGAGGATCCATCTTTTCCAATTCATCAATACAAACCAAACCTTTATTCGCTAAAACCATTGCTCCCGCCTCCAAACTCCAACCTTTCAAGTATTCATCCCTAACCACAGTTGCTGTAAGTCCTGCTCCCGACGCTGATTTACCCACAACATATCTTCCTTTAGGAGAAATGTTAGCCATGAATCCCAACATAACAGATTTTGCCACACCGGGGTCACCAATCATCAAAATATGAATATCCCCTCTTGACTTAGAACCATCAGACATTTTTTTCTGAACTCCGCTAAACAATTGCAAAACCAAAGACCTCTTTATCTCATCATAACCCCAAACACTGGGAGCAATACTTTTTGCAAGTTTCGTAAAAACTTCTGGATCTTGAGATAATTCAAGAATTTCTCTTTCATCTTCTTCCCGAATATCCACCTCTTCAAAAGTCTCTTCCATGGGAATAATATTATTAACTTCAACTGCCAACTCGAATCTTGTTGACATCCCACCAGTCGATAAAGGTACAGGAACCTCCTTCAAAACACCAATTGCCTTAACTCTTGCACCAGGCGTTGTCTTTTCTTCCATTCGAGGTTCAACCAAATCTTCCTTAACAAAAACGTTCAATCTCTTCGGTTGCTCTCCCCCAGTCAAACTTTCAGGAGACTCTTCAATAACTAATCTCTGAGTATCAACCATTTCTTTAGAAATTAGTCTAAAACCCCCTCTTCTTCCACAAGAACAACGTGACGGCTCTCTAAATTTCTTTTCAATTTGTAAAACTGAAATAACCGTACCACACGAAGGACACTCAAATTTTGCATTCACAACTTGAGGTCGAACATCCGAAGCCTGTCTAATAATTCCCTCAAGCATCACTAATTCATTTAAATGTCTAGAACGAATATTTCTAATCTTTATCTGATGAGATTCAGGAACATTTTTCAACCTGACTCTTGCATTTTTAACTCCCCCAATACCCAACTCTTCAATTGCCAATTCCATTATACTAAAAGTTTCTTCAGGATTATTGACAATGATATTGTAATA
>CAYVIQ010000030.1:0-6337 GCA_964451595.1 Candidatus Woesearchaeota archaeon | reverse complement strand
CGTTGATGTTTTATAACTGTTCTGAAATTCCTAAAGAAAAACATTTTAATGAGAATGAAGCGAGAAAAGGAAGTTTAGGGAGAATTCTTGGAAACGATTTATTGAAAACAGTCGGATTTGGTAAATAATTTGTAACCATTTTCTAAATTACAACAATCATTAAAAAGAGTTCTTTATTGAGATTTTTATGATAACTTATAATGATATCTACGAAGCAGCGAGAAAGGAACGTTATTCTGAACAACTTCAGGCTATTCCTAAAAATTTTATTCGTGAGGTTTCAGATTATCTTAGGGAGAAAAAGGAAGTTGCTTTTAAGAACGAGGTTGATTTTTCAGAGATTGTTATTAAAACAAAAAAACAATTGGAGAATGCTATAACTCTTTTTAGAGAATTAATAATCCGACGAAGGAAAAAAATTTTGGGTTTGGTTTTGGTTGCGTCTGAAACTGGAATTTCAAAACAAGATTTTGAAAATATGTTACAAATTGAAAAAGAACTCTTTGAAGAGATTATGAAAAATGTTGAAGTTTCGGATAAAAAATTAAATGATTCTTTGAATGGAAATGATAAAGAAAAAACAACCTATAATAGTTTAATTCTTTTTTTAGATAATGTTGAAGAATTCTTGAGTGTTGAAGGAGAGAAAATGGGACCTTATGAAAAAGGTCAGATCGTCAATCTTCCAAGAGATATCGCAAATATTCTTATCCAAGGTGGGAAAGCTGAATTAGTTGAAAAGTAAACTGTAAAATCTAATCATTTTTTGCAACTCTTAAAAGGTTTTATAAAGTACTGTCATTTTGTTACAGCAATTAAATTGTTAAGGAGTAATAAGATGGTTGAATATTTAACATCCGAAAATTTTCAAAGTGAAGTTATTGAATCTGGTTTACCAGTTGTTATTGATTTTTATGCCGATTGGTGTGGACCTTGTCAGATGATGGCTCCCGTTTTTGAAAGTTTGAGTAAACAATATGAGGGAGAAGTTAAATTTCTTAAATTAGACACTCAGGCTGAAGGGCAAATTGCAATGCAATTTGGAGTCCAGAGTATTCCTACGTTGGCTGTATTGCGTGATGGAAAATTAGTTGGAAGATCTGTAGGATTTATGGATGAAGATTCTCTTAAGAATAAGATAGATTCAATTTTAAAAAGTCATTAAAATGATAAACTTTGCATGCAGAAATATAGAATTAGATGATGTTGTAAAATGTAGTCTTAATCTTAGCAATGCAGATTTTAGATTAATTTCTTTTTTTGTAAAGAATCCCGATAAAGATTTTTCAACTTTGGAACTTTCTAAAAAATTGAATTTGGATAAATCTACTATTCAGCGTGGAGTGAAAAAACTTCATGAAAAAAATCTTTTGTTTAGAGGCCAATTAAATCAGTCTGTTGGAGGATATTTGTTTCGTTATAGGATTAAAGATAAAAATTTGATGAAGAAAAATATTCTTGAAATTATTGAGAATTGGAATGAAAAAGTCAAGAAGAAACTTAAAGATTGGTAAATTTTTTAGGAATTTCTTTTGTTCTTTTATTTTTAAATAAAGAAAATTTTATAAATAAGAATTTCGTATATTTTTAATGAGGGGGTGTAATAAGAAAGGTTTGTCAACAATTGTTTCGACATTGTTGATTCTGTTGCTTGTTTTTGTTGCAGTTAGCTTATTATGGGTTGTTGTGAGAAATGTTATTCAAGGTGGGACTGAACAAATTGCTTTGGGTAAATTGACCTTGGATTTAGAAATTAAGGACGTTACTGTTTCTGGAAATGTTTTGAATGTTCGAGTTAAAAGAAATCCTGGAGAAGGAACTTTTACAGGATTAAGTTTTGTAATTAGTGACGGGGATAATTCTGAAGTTTTTCAAGTCACAAATGTTTCTATGAGTGAGTATGCAATGCAGACATTTGTTTTAGATGTTCAAAGTTTGGGTTTTGTTGCTAGTAATATTAAAACTATCGAGATTGCACCAATATTTACTTTGGAATCAGGAAAGCAAGTTACGGGGGATGTAAAGGATACTTATGCTCTTTCCTCTGGAGGAACTTCGTCAGCTGAGAATTGTAATAACAACAATATTATTGATGTTGGAGAATTATGTGATGGGATAAATATAAGTTCTGGTGATAGTTGTGCTAGTGTTCTTGGTAATACTGCTGCTACAGGAACTTTGTCTTGCACAAGTGATTGCTCATTTAATACTTCGGCTTGTTCGCTTCCAACTTGTCCAAATGGAGATCTTGATTCTGGTGAACAATGTGATTGTGGTTCTGATGGAATTTGTACTTTGACTGAACTTAATAATTCAGGTTGTTCTGATGTTGGTAATTATAATGGTGGGACATTGAGTTGTTCTCAAACTTCTTGTCAATTTGAAGTTTCAGCTTGTACTTATACTGCTACTTGTGGAGATGGTGTTAATGAGACTGGTGAACAATGTGACGATGGTGATCTTGTTCCTGGAGATGGATGTTCAAGCACTTGTACTATCGAGTCAGGTTATACTTGTACTGGCGGAAATGGACAGAGCACTTGTACTTTAACACCAACGGAAATTTGTGGAGATGGAATAATCCAACCTTCAAACAACGAGGTTTGTGATTGCGGTTCTGATGGGACATGTACTCTAACTGAATTAGGTGGAATGAGTTGTACAACTTTAAGTTCGGGAGATTATACAGGGGGAACTCTAAATTGTTATTCAAGTACGACTTGCCAATATGATGTTTCAGGATGTACTGGTGGAACAGTTTCTACAGATTGGCAAACTGGATTGGTTTCTTGGTGGACTTTTGATTCAGATGCTTCTGATAGTGTTGGCAGTAATGATGGGACTCTAAATGGAGACATTACACATATTACTTCGGGATGTTTCTCTGGAGGTTGTTATAGTTTTGACGGTATTAATGATTACATTAGTGTAATGGACGATTCTTCTCTTAATCCTGAGACTCATGATATGAGTTTTTGTGCTAGTTTTAGTTCAAGGGATGTTTTACTTAATAGAAGAATACTTTCTAAAAGAGATGTAAATTATAATTGGTATACTCTTTATCATGATTCTGGAAGTTTTCATTTTTCTTTAACTGATAATTATACCGGTCATGGTCAGGCATTTGCTTCCTTAGGAAGCATACAAGATGATACTTGGTATCAATTTTGTGGGGTTTGGGATTGGAACCAAAAGACAGCAACCCTTTATCTGAATGGAGGTGTTTCTACAGATAGTGGAACTAGAACATCTATTGATTCAGCTATATCTCCTGCAGCTGCTTTAGATATTGGAAAATCTTACACCTCTAGTTATTTTGGCGGTTTAATTGATGAGATTTTGATTTGGGATAGAGCCTTAAATTCGACAGAAATTTCTAATGTATATAATTATTTCTAGCATTTTTGCATAGATTTATTAATCTCTGTTTTTTATTTTTATTATGAAAGATATTAGTCGTTTAATTGCTGGTTGGATTTTTTTTGTGGGAGGGATCTTTCTGACTGTTATAAGTTTTTTTGTTACATTCGTTTTTTTAGTTTATTCGTTACCTTTAATTTTTATTAGTCTTTGGATGTTGTTAAATAAAAGTGAAGATAGGATTGAGCAAAGGAAAGATATAAAAATTAAAGGAGCTAATAAATAAAATGAAAGAAATAATTATTTCAACAACTAATGAGATTCCAGGAAAGCAAGTTAAAGAAATCTTGGGGATTGTTAGAGGTAATACTGTGCGTGCAAGAAATATTGGTCGAGACATTGGAGCAGGTTTCAAGAATCTTGTTGGGGGAGAGATAAAAACTTATTCAGAGATGACTGCTCAATCTAGAGATGAGGCTTTTAATCGAATGGTTAATGATGCTGTTAGCAAAGGTGCTGATGCAATTATTGGAATGAGATTTATGACTTCGATGGTTATGCAGGGAGCTTCAGAAATGTTAGCTTTTGGAACTGCTGTTAAGTTGAAGTAGAATTTCTTGTATATTTTTTATTGAGTTTGAAAATTTGTATTGAAAATCAAATGTTTTTGTTCTCCTTTGCTAAATTGAATTAAGCCTGCAGAGAGATTTGAACTCCCGACCCTTTGCTTACAAGGCAAATGCTCTACCACTGAGCTATGCAGGCAAGTTTGCATATCTGATTTAGAAAGATTTAGTTTAAAAGATTTATTGTTTGGGAATTATTCTTTCCTTTCTTCAATTTTCTCTTCAGAAATTTCTTCCTTTGTTTCAGGGGTTTCATTAATTTCAGAAATATTTTTTGCCTTGAGAACACGAATTTCAAACGCTGAAAGAGGATAAATCTTTTTCATCTTTAATCCGATTTCTTTTTGTAATTTGTTTTTCAATAAATCTTCAAAAACTCTATTTGAAGATTTTGAATTTACATACAATTCAATTTCTTTCTTTGCTTCTTCTCTTAAAGCTCTTCTTACCGCCTTTGAGATTTTTCTTCTTGTTACTAATATTGGTTTTATTATTAAGTCAGCGTTTTTACATTTTGTTTCAAATGAATCTTCTATGTAATCTGTTCCTTTTCTAACCATTCTCTTTATATAATATGGAACTATTGTTAATGCAACTGGATATGAGTTTGCTTTTTCTTCTTTTACTGAAACTCTCAAATCAAGTAAAACTCCTTTTCCTCTTAGAGTTCTTGTTAAATCATATTTTATGAATTTTCCGTCTAATTCCAAGATGTCCATCGCGAAAAGTTGAGTGTCTTTTCCAATTATTGGAATTTCTACATCATAAAATCTTTTTTTCTTTTTTGCTATTGCCATTTTATTCTTGTTGTTGTTTTCCTGCTCGTTTATTTCTTGTTGAAGCTCTGTATTTTGACTTGTTACATTCAGTACATGTGTACATTATGTTAGTCTTTTTAGTTGTTTTGGACTTTCTTTTGAATTTTGAAACTGCTGGTTTGGAACCCCATTTTCCTTTGTTTCCAATTCCAATTCCTAAACCTCGTTTTTTTGCACGAGAAATTGACCCTCTTGTTAAAGTTCCTCTTTTGTTTCCTGTACTAACTAACTTGATTTTTTGATCTGTCTTTTTTTTACAATATGGGCAAAATCTATTTGTCTTCTTTGGGATCTTCATAGATTATTCTTGAGAAATCACTTTATAAAGTTTTTTATAGTATGGTGTCGGAGTTATCTTATGAGGGTTAAATTTAAAGAAAATTTTCAGAGGAAGTTTTTACAGGAAGTTTTAATGGCCATCGGATGTCCTTCGTTGAGAGAACTTAGGAAAAGAGGGTTTGATGTTTCTTATTCTTCGCTTAAAAATTATTTTTCTGAGAGAAGGAATTTGCCTTCGGATTTTTTTGAAGAGCTTTTGGAGATTTCTGGAATTAATAGAAATAGTTTGAATTTTGAAATAGTCGAGGATAATTTTGGGCAAATTGTTGGAGGGAGGAAAAGTCGAAAGTAAGGAAATGTTTAAATATTAATTTAATTTCATTGAATAATGAAAAAGGGACATCCTATGATTTTTGTTTTGTATTTGATTCTTGCATTTTATCTGATTAACAATGCTTTGGTATTTATTTCTCTTCCAGAATTTTTTGTTAAGATTGACAAGTGGATTTTGGTTATTTCGGGACTTTTTTTAATTTTTGGCGGTGTTAATCTTCTTAGGTTAAAGCGTTATTCAGCTTATTAGCAATATCTTTTGTATATTTTTAATCTTTTTATTTGGTAACTAAGTAACTTACTTACTAATTAAGTAAATAAATAAATTATTAAGAAACATTTATATATTCAAATTTTCTAAAAATGTTAGGTGATATTATGAAAAAATATTTGCTTCTTATAGAAGATGAAAAACTTTGGGAGAAATTTAAAAAAGTTATTGAGAAAGATATTAATACAGAACTTATGAATCTTGTAAAGGCAAAAGTTGGTTTGGAGGTTAAAAATGAATAATCGAGGGCAAGTTACGATTTTTATAACGATTGCAATACTACTTGTTGCGATTGTGGCAGTTTTCTTTTTACTTAGAAAAAATACAACTATTGAAAAACTTCCAGTGGAATTTCAAGGCGTTTATGAAAATTTTGTTGGTTGTTTAGAAGATGAATTGACGCTTGGAGTGCAAGCTTTATCTTCACATGCGGGTTATATTTATTTGCCTGATTTTGTTTCAGGTTCAGAATATATGCCGTTTTCTTCACAATTAGATTTTGTTGGAACTTCAATTCCTTATTGGTATTATATTTCTGGAAATAATCTCCAGAGAGAACAAGTCCCTAGCGTAAATTCTATGGAAAGTGATTTAGAGAAGTTTATCAATGAAAAAGTTGATACTTGCCTTCCTACCAGTTTCGTTTCAGG
>CAYVIQ010000029.1:0-6356 GCA_964451595.1 Candidatus Woesearchaeota archaeon | reverse complement strand
AAATAAAATCTTTGCAAAACAACAGGGAGGAATACATCCTTGTAGCATATAACAAAAAGACTATTAGAGAAGAGGACATAATAAAAGCATTCAAAGTCTCTCAAGAATATAATCTGGAATTTGAAATATTGAGCTTTGGCGAACCACTAAAAAAAGTCTCTTCATTTATTGAATCAATTAAAAAGCTAAGAGAAATAAAAAAGATAGAATAGCTAAAATTGAGTTTTTTTAGAAACCGAATAATTTATAAACAAAATTTTGGTCAATTTTAAATGGGAAAGATAAAATCTAAGATGATGAGAAGAACATCTGAAACACTTCTCAAAGAAGATATTCCTTTCAGCGAGGATTTTGAAAATAATAAGAATATACTTGGAAGTACAATGCCCAGTAAAAAACTTAGGAACAAAATCGCTGGACTAATTTCAAGAATGAAGCGTCAAGAAAACGCAAAAAAAGCCGAACTGGCAACAGAATAATTCTAAACCTTAAACTTTTAAAACCCGAACCTTATAGTTTAAATAAGGCTCTGTAGCTCAGTTGATTAGAGCGCCGCTCTCATGAGGCGGAGGTCGGGAGTTTGAGTCTCCCTAGAGCCATTTTAATAAACCCGAGGTACTTTACCATCATTCTTTCGTGGAAGGATGTGAAAATGGAGATGTTTAACTGCCTGACCCGCACACTCAAAATTATTCTGAACAAGATTAAAGCCCTCAGCTTTTTCAGAGCCCAAAACTTTCAAAGCAGTTTTCTTTATGCAACTTATTAATTCCATTCCTAAACTAGATGGCAAATCTAAAATAGTTTCAAAATGTTTTTTAGAAATAACTAAACAATGTCCATCAATTTTCTGATTCGCATCAGGAATAGAAAAAAAATTATCCTCTTCACAAATTTTCTCCACAGGAATTTCTCCCCGAGCAATTTTACAAAAAACACAATCTTCCATAACTAAAACAAAAAAACATAGTTTAAAAATTAATCCATCATCAATAAGCCAAAAATATAACATTCACCTCAAGAGTGCACCTTCGCGACCAAAATCATCGGCGTTAAAATATCAAACCAATAAAATAAAAAAAACAAATCACTTATCTTTTTTTCTTAACAACTTTCTTCTTAGCTACTTTTTTCTTAACAGCTTTCTTTTTTACTGCTTTTTTCTTAACGGCCTTCTTCTTAACAGCTTTTTTCTTAACTGCTTTCTTTTTTACCGCTTTCTTTTTTACTGCTTTTTTCTTAACCATTTTCTTTTTCACTGGTTTTTTAGCAGCTTTCTTTTTTAGAGCCATAGGTAATCACCTCAATTTAATTACTAAACTAAAGAATTAATTATTTAAAAACTTTTGCAAAAAATATTCGATAAAAAATAAGAAATTTTTTCAAAAAAATTTTTTATAATTTTTCAAAATTTATTTTTTCAGAAAATAAATCTCTAAAAATTTTTTTCAAATCGTTTATTTTAACTTTTTTTTGTTCTTTAGTGTCTCTAAAACGAATAGTCACTTTTTTATTTTCTAAAGAATCATCGTCGATGGTCACGCAAAAAGGCGTTCCAATTTCATCATTCCTTGCATATCTTCTACCAATACTTCCAGACTTATCATAAATCACATTATATTCTTCTTTTCTCAAATCTTTAACAATATCTTCAGAAATTTTTTCAAAATCATTTCTTTTAACTAATGGAAAAACTGCAATCTTTACCGGAGCAAGTTTTAAAGGTAATTTCAAAACAACATTTTCTTTTTCATCTTTATTCTGAACATCAACACAATATGCTTTAGTAAGCAAAGCTAAAAAAATCCTCTCCATACCAAATGTAGGCTCAATAACTTTTGGAACAATCTTGTTTTTATATTTCTCGTCGAAGATTTCCATTTTTTCTTTACTTTCATTTGCATGTTGAGTCAGATCAAATTGTCCTCGATTTGCATTACCTGCAACCTCTTTAGAACCAAAAGGATATTCATAATCAATATCAAATGTAGCAGAACTATAATGGCTCAATTCCTCCTTAGTATGCTCCCTAATTTTAATTTCTTCTAAACCTAATTTTCTAAACCAAATAATTTGTTCAGATAACCAATACGCATGCCACTCCTCTAATTTATTTTTTTCAACTAAATCTTTAATTTTAATTTTCTCCAACTCTCCAGAATTTATAATTTGCAATTCTTCAGACAAAAAACTAATTTCAACATTCAAATGTTCTTCATCAAGTAAATCACATTTTTTCTCTTCGGGATTTATAAAAAACTCAAACTCCCCGATATGAAATTCTCTAGATCTAAATAAAAAATCTCGCGGAGCAATCTCATTTCTAAAGCATCTTCCAATTTGTGCAACACCAAAAGGCAATTGTTGTCGAGTAGTTTGAGAAATCAATTTGAAATCTAAAAACATTCCTTGAGCTGTTTCACCTCGAAGATAAGACTTTTGCAAATTATCTCCAACTCCCACACCAGTTTCAAACATTAAATTAAATTTACCCTGTGCATCATATTCTCCGCCACAATCAGGACAATTTACTTTTCCTAATTCATTTTCATCGAGTTTTCCGGTTTTTCCACATTTTTTACATTTAACAAACACGTCATTAAAATTTTCTATGTGACCAGATGCCTTCCATGTCCGAGGATGGGAAATTATTGAACCTTCCATACCAACAATATTCTCCTTTTCATGAACAAAAAAATTCCACCACTCTCGTTTTAAATTATTAAATAATTCAATACCCAAAGGGCCAAAATCCCAAAAACCAGAAAATCCCCCATATATATCACTAGAACGATAAACAAAACCTTTTTCTTTACAAAACTTCGCAAGCTCCTCTACAGAAATTTTCTTGTGAATTAATTTACTTTTACTTTCCATATTCTCATAAGTGTCATTTCCATTTTTAATAATTTCTGTCATTTTCTGTTCAGCTTCTTCTCTAGTTTTACCTAAATATGCCATATGTTTGCTTTTAATTTTATCTCCTTCCCTAA
Organism: Candidatus Woesearchaeota archaeon; assembly: GCA_964451595.1. Taxonomy (GTDB): domain Archaea; phylum Nanobdellota; class Nanobdellia; order Pacearchaeales; family GW2011-AR1; genus MWBV01. The sequence continues at coordinate 3,363 of CAYVIQ010000029.1, read as the reverse complement.
CACTTTTACGAAGATAAAAATAATCTTTTCCATGAATATTTTGTTTAACAATATACATAATAAATGTAAAGAAAATCAATATAAAAAACTTTATTAACTTTAAAATATTAAATACACTATGAAAAAGGGTGTAAGTAAACAAAAAAACAATTGTAAATTAAGAAAAACATTGGGCTTGTTATCAACCGGTGCAATAGCATTAAGTTTGTTCATGGGCTATAACAGACTAACTGGAAATGTAATCTCTGTTGCCAGAAATTCAACTACGTTATCCCTAGGGGGAATAATACTTTTTTTATTAGGACTTGCAGGAATACTAATTATTGCAAAAGAATAATCATTCAAAATTCCAAAAATTCAAACTTCCTTTTGCAGGAATAATTCTTTTAAGTCTTACCGGATTTTTTAAAATAAAGCCATATTTTCCCCAAGATAAATCGGCAAGATGCTTCTCTTTATCATCTAAATGTTCATTTTTATTAGAATATTTTTTAACATCAACTAATTTAACTTTTCCAAGAATAAATCCACAAGGCAATTTTTCAAACCCAAATTTATTCATAGATTTAGTATCAGGAATTTTTGAAGAATGAATAAAAAATTCTCCTCTAAAATGAGTATTCCACTTTCTAAGTTCTATTGTCTTTTTTCCTTGCAAAATCAATTCTGCAAAAGGTTGTTTTAATGACAAGACTTTCATTTTACTCTCCAATAACTTTTACCAAAATTCTTTTATCTCTTTGCCCATCAAATTCTCCATAAAAAATTTCTTCCCATGGACCAAAATCTAATTTATAATCAGTCAAAGAAATTACAACTTCCCTTCCCATAACTGTTCTCCACAGATGAGAAAATCCATTATCTTCTCCTATTTGATGATGATGATAATCAAACTTTTGTGGCGCAAGTTTTTCAAGCCAAATTTTAAAATCATTCAACAAACCACTTTCATTATCATTAATAAATACCGAAGCTGTTATGTGCATTGCATTGATTAGAACTAATCCATCTTGAATTCCCGATTCTTTCACAACTTGCAAAACTTTGTCAGTGATATTAACAAAATCTATTCTTTCATTAGTATGAATCAAAATCTTTTTAGTATAGGTATTCATTTTAGTTCTTTAAATTTAAAGTTTCATAAATTTCTCTTGCCGAATCACTTCCATATTTATATGTACAATTTGAAAGAATCAAAATCGTAATTTTTCTTTTTAGAATTTTATCAATTGAATTATTTTGTCTTTTTGTTAATTCCATTTTAAAAAAATGCGGGTATTAGGATTCGAACCTAAGTAAGCACTAAGCTAACAGGTCCTAAACCTGTCCCGTTTGACCACTCCGGCATACCCGCCTTACAAAATTCAAACAAATTTCGACTATAAAAACTTTCTTAAAGACATATTTTGAAAGCCAATTAATTTTAAAAGAGAATCTCTCGACAAAAAAGAATGGATGAAGAAAGAATGCCAAAAGAACTAACAAACAAAATAATAATTGGCATTGCAATAATTTTCTTACAGGCAATGCTACTTTCTTACCTTAAAGAATCTGGACTAATCTTTCTTTTAGGAATCACAATTTTTTTATTTATTTTTTCTATGCAAGATAAAAAGATAAAAAAACAAAGAGAGAATAATTTCTTAGAGCAAAAAGATTGGTTCAAATCAAAATACAAATTAACTAAAGAAATACCTTAATAATTACTCTAATTTCTTTTTCTTAGCTTCAGCTTCTTTTTGCTTAATCTTTTCTTCTAAATTAAGCTTTTCTATTAATTCTTTATACCTATTTCGGATAGTAACTTCAGTAATCCCTGCAATATCAGCAACTTCTCTCTGAGTTTTCTTCTCATCATTCATTAAAGCGGCAACATAAAGTGCTGCAGCCGCAATCCCAGCAGGACCTCTACCTGAAGTGAGCTCAACATCCTCGGCATCTTTCAAAACCTTAAGTGCATCATTTTGAGTTCTAGGGCTCAACTTCAAAACAGAAGAAAATCTTGAGACATAATCCTTCGGCGAACTTTGAGCAACTTTTATCCCTAACTTTCTTATTATAAATCGATAAGTTCTTCCAATCTCTTTTCTTTCAACATCCGAAGCAGTAGCCATCTCGTCAAGAGTTCTTGGGATGTTATAACTCCTACAAGCAGCATATAAACAAGCAGCAATCACAGATTCCATGCTTCTTCCTCGAACCAAACCCCTCTGCAAAACATAATTGTAAATTCTTGAAGCCTCATCTCTAACAACATTTGGAAGATTCAAATAAGAAGCTATAACTCTCAATTCAGCCATAGCCAATCTCAAGTTTCTCTCAATACTTGTAGAAACTCTCTCCTGCCATTTTTTTAATCTCAAAAACTTACGAGTATTTTTTGGATCCAATCGATAAATATCAGAAATTTCTCCAACATTTGTAGTCAAACCCTTATCAAATTTTTGCATAGAAATAGGAGCTCCTCCCCTACCTTTCTTTTCAGACTTATCAAACTTTCCAGAAAGATCTACTCCTGTGTCAACCATTTTATCTTCGACAACAAGACCACAATCATTACAAATAACCTCACCAAGATGAGAATCGTAAGTCAAATTTACACTGTCACATTCGGGACATCTTCTTATGTTTGCCATTTTGCAAGAAAATTTTTATTATTCAAGAGTTTAACGTAACATTTAAAAAGGAATTGTATTTAAAAAGCTTTCGGTCTATGTCGTATTAAAAAATAGTAAAAATCTTAGAAATTATTCAAACAAAACACCATTAATTGCGCCTTCTTGTGTGGGTCTACTTGTAATTCTTACATTGCCTAAATCAGTCTCAACAATAGTTCCTTTTGTGATTACATTTTGTCTTGCAAGGAAACGATTTGAAGGTGTGGAGATCACATTTTTTATTTCAACTCTTTTCGTTTTCCCTTTGTCCTGAACATTTACAAACTTAGCTCTAAGAAAAAATGTTTTCAAAAATCCTCCTCGGACTCTTTTTGTTTTTCTTTTTTCAGACTCTGAAAGTTTAACAATTTTCTTCTGTCCAGTACGCTCATTCTTCTTTTTCTTTCTTTGCTGAATATATTTTCCGCCTGAAATTTTCTTTCCTTTCTTAGTTGTCATGTTAATTTGATTGAATTTTGATTTAAAAACCTTACTAAAACAATTTAGCTTCACACAAAGAGAAATCTTTAAAAACAAATCCTCAATAAACAAACTATGGTTAATGGAATTGAAAGACCTCTAGACCTTTTGAACAACTCAAAGGGAAAAGAAGTTTTAGTGCATTTGAAAGGAGAAAAACAATTTGTTGGGACTCTTCTTGCTTTTGACATCCACATCAATTTGGTGTTGGACAATGTCAAAGAAA
>CAYVIQ010000028.1:0-6362 GCA_964451595.1 Candidatus Woesearchaeota archaeon | reverse complement strand
TGGTTGGGAAAAATGTTGTTTTTGGCCGAGAAAAAGATGCAAAAGAAATTTTTGAAATGGTTGAAAATTATTTGTCTGATGCTAAACATTTTGAATTACGTGGCGACTGGGTTTTGGCGTACGGTGCTTTGAATTATGCTCACGGTTGGATTGATGCTGGTGTGAGACTTGATATATTTGATGTGCATGATGATAGGCTGTTTACTATTAAGTGAGAGACTACTCCAAAAATATAAAAACTCTTTATTATTGTTCTTCATATGAAAAAGAAAGTAATAGTTCTTAGTCTTGGTGGAAGTTTGATTGTTCCTGAGAGCGGAGTTAATGTTGAATATCTTAGGAATTTTAAAAAAATTATTTTGAAGAACACTAATAACTATAAATTCATTGTTGTGTGTGGGGGAGGGAGTGTTGCGCGGACATACATTTCTGCATTAAATAAAATTGGTATGAGCGAAGATTTTCAGAGTTATGCAGGGATTTCAGCGACGAGAATGAATGCACGTTTTATGAGTTATTTTTTTAATAAAGATCCGAAATTTGGGATTCCACATAAAATGTCTGAATTGAAAAATTATCTTAAGAAATCAGATATTGTTTTCTGTGGAGCTTTGGAGTATAAACCAAAACAGACTTCTGATTCGACGGCGGCAGAAATTGCAAAATATTTTGGTAGTGATTTTGTAAATCTTACTGATGTTTCAGGACTTTATACCAAGAATCCTAAGAAATACAAGGATGCTAAATTTATCAACGAAATAACTTGGGAAGGTATTGATGATATGATTCAGAAAATAAAATTCAAACCAGGGCAACATTTTGTAATTGATCAGACTGCTTCTAAGATGATTTTGAAAAATAAAATAAATACATTTATTTTGGGTAAAGATATGAAACAGTTAGATAATTTGTTAAATCACAGAAAATTTATTGGAACTAGGATCGATGGTTGTTCAGAAGAAAGATGTGTGAAGTGTTCTTGTAAATAGATTAATTTTATTAAGACTCTTTCTTTCTATTTTTCATGGAAAAAAATCAAATATTAGTAATGCAGACTGAATTTAACAAATTGAAAAATGAAGTTAAATTGAATTCGGATAAAGAAATAATTTATACTTCGAATAATGATGAATTAAATAGAAAAGTTATAGAGAAATTGCCTATTCAGGTTTTGTTGGTTAATTTGGCGGGTAGGAAAGATTATCAAAAGCAAAGGAATTCGGGGTTTAATCAGGTCATGGCAAAAGTGATGAAAAAGAAAAAGATTATTTTGGGAATTAATTTTGATGAAATTATTGAAAGTAAAAGTCTGAGGGAGAAATCAGAGATTATTGCAAGAATTCAACAAAATATCTTTTTGTGTAAAAAGAATAATGTTGAAATGACGTTTGTAATTCAGGATAAAAAAAATGAGAGGAATGTTTACGATTTGAAAGCTATTGGTTTGGTTTTGGGAATGAGTACTAGTATGACCAAACAATTTTAAATCCTCTTTATTTCTAAATTAATATGGATATTAATAAAATTATTGAATCATTGAGCCCTAATGAAAGAAAGATTTTACCGAATCTTGTTAGTGGAGATGTGGTTGAGATTTGTAAGAAATCGAATTTGGATAAAGTTTCTGTCTTGCGTGCAATGGAATATTTGCAAAATAAAGGGATTTTAAAAATTAATTCAGTTAAAAAAAAGATTATTGAACTGGGGGTTAATGGTGCTTTGTATAAAAAGAAGGGTTTGCCGGAGAGAAGATTGTTGAATTTACTTAATGAGAAAAGAATTGTGTCTTTGAAAGATGCTCCAAAACTGGCTGGTCTTTCTAGTGAGGAGTTTAAGGCTTCGTTGGGAAGTTTGAAAAAGAAAGCTCTTATTGAATTGAATAAGGGCAGGATTGTTTTTAGTGGGACTCCGGAGGAGATTGCAAGAAAAACTTTGGAAGAACAATTGTTAGATTCTGTTCCTGTTGATTATGATTCTCTTCAGCCAGAACAACTTTTCGCATTGAAGAATTTGCAGTTAAGAAAAGATATTGTTGAAATTGTTGAACATAATGAAATTAATTTTGAGCTTACTGAATTAGGAAAGAAAATTTCTAAACTTGAATTTAAGGAAGGTGATTTAATTGAACAGATAACTCCTGAGCTTTTGAAAAAAGAGTCAAATTGGAAAGGTAAAAAATTTAGAAGATACAATGTTAGTTCTGACTTGCCTGATTTGAGAGGCGGGAAAAGACATTTTGTTAACCAATCTATTGATTATGTTCGGAAGATTTGGACGGATATGGGATTTAGAGAAGTTTCAGGAAATATGATTCAACCAAGTTTTTGGAATTTTGATGCCTTGTTTCAGCCACAGGATCATCCTGCTAGAGATTTAGCGGACACTTTTTTTATTGATAAAAAAATAGATTTGCCCGTAGATAAAAAGTTAGTTGAGGCAGTTAAGAAAGCACATGAAGTTGGAGTTAATGGGAGTAAGGGTTGGAGGTATTCTTGGAATGAAGATATTGCTAAACAGCTTGTTTTGAGAACGCACACGACTTCTCTTTCAGCAATTGAATTAATAAAATTGAAAGATGAAGATTTGCCAGTTAAGATTTTTGCTTTGGGAAAGAATTTTAGAAATGAAACTGTTGATTGGTGCCATGGATTTGAATTTTATCAGACTGAGGGAATTGTTATAGATAAAAATGCTAATTTTAGGCATTTACTAGGTTATTTGAAACAGTTTTATAAAAAAATGGGATTCGATAAAATCCGTTTTAGACCTGCATATTTTCCTTATACTGAGCCTTCGGTAGAAGTTGATGTCTGGCATCCTGGGAGAAAAGTTTGGCTAGAGCTTGGAGGTGCAGGAATTTTCAGACCAGAAGTTTCGATTACATTGTTTGGAAAATATGTTCCTGTTTTGGCTTGGGGTCAAGGAGTTGATAGAATCATAATGGATTATTATAAAATAAAAGATTTGAGAGAATTGTATAAAAATGATTTGACTCAACTTAGAAAAATTAAATTTTGGATGAAAAATTAAATGGCATCAATAAAATTTGATAAGAAATTGTTTGAAAAAGAAATAGGAAAACTTACAGAGGAAATGCAACAAAAGATTGCCTTGTTTGGAACTACTGTTGAGGATATCTCTGAAGAAGAAATTGAACTAGATGTTACACCAGATAGGTCCGATTTATTATCTTATCAGAATTTTAGAAGGAGTTTTCTTGCATTTCTGGGAAAGAAAACTGGTTTGAAAGAATATAAGATTCACAAACCCGAGAAAAATTACAAGGTTAAAATTGATTCTTCGGTTATTGGTGTTAGGCCCTACACTGTTTGTGCAATTGTTAAGAATTTAAGATTGGATGATAGTCGAATAAAAGAAATAATTAATATCCAAGAAAAACTTCATGTTACTGTTGGTCGTAAAAGAAAGAAACTTGCAATTGGAATTTATCCTTTAGAAAAAATAAAATTGCCTATAACTTTTAAGGCTTTGGAACCTGATAAGATTAAATTTGTTCCTTTGGAGATGGAAAGGGAAATGTCTGGTTTGCAGATTTTGCAAAGGCATCCAACGGGTCGAGATTACGCGCATTTGCTTGCAGGAAAATCTAAATTTCCTGTTTTTGTTGACGCTACTGGAAGTGTTTTGAGTATGCCTCCAATAATAAATTCTCATATGACTGGAAAAGTAACGGAAAAGACAAAAGATATCTTTATTGAATGTTCTGGATTTGATTTGAATGTTTTGAAAAAATGTTTGAATCTATTGGTTGTCTCTTTTGCGGAAATGGGTGGAAAGGTCTATCAAATGGAGGTTTTAGGTTTGCCTAAGGGAGAGAGTGTTACACCAAATCTTGCTCCTGAGAAAATTAAAATTTCTTTGGATAATGTTAATAAAATTTCTGGTTTGAATCTATTGGAAAAGGATTTGAAAATCTTGCTTGAGAAAATGGGACATAACTTTAATACAAAAAAACAGGAAGTTGAAATTGCTTCTTGGAGATCAGATATTTTACATGAAATTGATTTAATTGAAGATGTTATAATTGCTTATGGTTATGATAAATTAACTCCAGAAATTCCCGCTATTTCAACAATTGGTAAAGAAAATGATTTTGAGACTTTTAAGCGTAAAATTTCTGAGATAATCTCTGGTTTAGGTTTGCTTGAGATTTCTAATTATCATTTGACTACAAAAAAAGATCAGTTTACAAAAATGGGAATTTCAGAAAAAAGTGAGAAAGGATTTGTTGAGCTTGAAGAATCAAAGACGGAAAATAATATTTTGAGAAAAGATTTGACGCATTATCTCTTGAAGATTTTTTCTGAGAATATTGATTCGGAGTATCCTCAGAAAATTTATGAAATTGGAAGGGTTTTTTCTGATGAGGGTTCTGAAGTTATTGAGAATGAGAAATTTTCTTTAGGAATAACTCCAGGTAACTTTACTGATTCAAAGCAGGTTTTAGTTTATCTATTTAAGATGCTTGGAATTTCTGATTTTAAAATTTATGAGCCTGAGAACTTTCCCAATCATTTCGTTGATGGTCGTGTTGGGGAAATTTCTATTAATAGTAAGAGAATCGGTTTTGTTGGAGAAATTCATCCGAGAATTTTGAAAAATTGGAAAATTCGGATGCCTGTCGCACTTTTAGAGATTGATTTGCAGAGCGTGTTTGAATTCTTGAGATAATCAACCAAAGTAACCTTTTTTATTTTCTTCTTGTTTTGAATTCCAATTTTCTTCGGCGAGAGTTATTACGTCGTATATTTCTTCTCTGATTTCTTTCCAAGTTTTGTAGGAGTTTTTTATGAACTCTGCTTCAGATTCTTCGGATGATTTTAAATCTAGTTTTATGAGTTTTATTTCGAATTCAGCTATTTTTTTATATGCTTCATTTAATTTTGTTTTTTTCTCGTTGTCTATTATTTTTACTAATGAAAATGCAAACATTGAGGCGTTTACAGGATTGATTAGATTTTCTAAAAATCTCATATAATTTTGAAATTTGTCTGCGATTCCTTTAATTATTTCCTTTAAGAAAAAATCTGTTTCGAATTCGGATTTTTCAATTCCAAATTCTTTGTTTAATTCAGAAAATTCCGGCAAAGAATATTTTTTTTGATATTCGGAAAATCTTTCTTTCAATTTTTCTATATGTTCTTTTTCTTCTTTTGTCATGGAAAGTTTTAAGAAATCTATTTTATAAATTTATGTACGCCACGATAGTTCAGTCGGTAGAACACTACATTGGTATTGATTTAGGACAAAAATGTAGAGGTCCCGAGTTCAATTCTCGGTCGTGGCTTTTTATAAAATTATTTCCTCATAGCTCTTAATAAAATTAGAACTAATAGAGATATTATGAATGCAAGAGATATAAATCCCAGAATCCACGATAAAATAAAGAAGAATGAATTTAATATCTCATTATTTGAAACAAGGAATATTAGGTATGAAATAAGACTAAGTACCAAAAACATCAACAGGTTTTTTACAACCATTCTAATTTTTGTTTTTGTTGCTCTAACTCTTTGAAATTGATTTTTTGATGTTGACTTCTTAACAACCTTTTTTGTTACGGGAGACTTTTTCTTAGTTGTTTTCTTTACAGCTTTTTTAACAGTCTTTTTTTTCACCGTTTTCTTTTTAGTAGCCATGTTTTATTTAAGGTTTTATCATTTATAAATATTACTCTGGAAGCCAATTTAGCTTTATTACCTGTCCAGTTATTTTTTGCAGATTTGAATAGATTTCTCCTGTCCAATTTAAGTATTCTTTTGAGAGAGTTTTCATTTCTTTTTTGTTTGTTATATTTATGTTGTTTGACTCAATTATTAAAAGTGAACTTAGAATTAAAATAAATATTATTCCTATTATTATTTTCATTCTATTCGGGCAAATCTGTCTTTGTCTGGTTCACGCCCCAGTCCATATGGATTGCGTTCGAGGTCATTACTTTTATGTTTCCGAATACTGACCCTAGCCATGAAAGATAAATCTGTCCTCCTTCTTTTATCCCCTCTATTGATTTGAAGTTTATATCTTTACCTTTTACTGTTGCAATAAAGCTTATGTATGTGAAGATTATTAAGACAATTAGCATTACTGCAAATATTTTGTGTCTGAACCTTTTGACTTCCACAAATACCCAAATTCCTGCAACAAGAATAATCATTACTAAGAGAGTTGTTCCAATCACCATGTTTATTTTAATTTTTGGTAGTATAAAAATTTTGTTATTTTTGGTTGGAAATTTTATTGCCTAGATAATTTTAAAAAGGAATTTTATGTTAGATTTTTAGATTGCCCCGATAGTTCAGAGGCCAAGAATGCTGCCCTTTCACGGCAGTGACCCGAGT
>CAYVIQ010000027.1:0-6375 GCA_964451595.1 Candidatus Woesearchaeota archaeon | reverse complement strand
TTATTCACAGATTAATTGAATAGTCTGCTGGATTTTTATTAAAATTAGGTATTTCGAATTATTTTCCTAAGCGGGATTAATTGAATTTAGTTTAAATTTAAAGAATAGCCCCACCCGGATTCGAACCGGGGTCACGGCCTTCAAAGGGCCGCATACTTGACCGCTGTACTATGGGGCTTTAGAATTTTTAGCTATAAATTCTTTATAAGGTTTTTGAATATAAATTTTTTTAAAGTAGGGGATTTAAGGAGGTTTATGGCTACAATGAATTTTGATGAATTTATTGGAGCAATAGATTATGTTGCACACAATCCTAAAATAGAACTTTCACATTTTTATTTGACCGGTGACAAACCAATTGGGTGTTTGACAGAAGAACCCTGTTATTCTTTATTTGGTCAAGAAAAAGGAGCAAGTTTATCAAAAATGTTTGATTTAGCCAACAGCGGAAAGTTAATTAAAGATGATGAAATAAAACATATTTTATATGTTAGTCAAGACTGGAATCGCCAAGTTATCCCAGAAAATTCCATTGATGTACTTCGTCAGGTTGTTGGGACCTATGTTGATTTAATGAAAAAAGACATGGAATTTTCTGATTGGTATAAAATCCATAATATTTCTCCGAAAAACAAGAAAGATTACAAAAATAATATTGATTTGCAATTAGCTCAGAAAAAGGAAGATAAAATGGATTTAGAAAGAGCAAACACTCTTTCTCGTTTGCGTTCTTTGGAACAAAAAATTATTGCTGAATATGACTTTGATTTAGATGAATATCCTACAATAGATTATGGAGAAAATTTAGGAACCTCTCTTCCTTCTAAAATGGATCATGTTATGGACGAAGCAAAAGTTCATGCAATTGAATATTACTTTAATCCAACTAAATTGAATAAAATGGTTTTTGATCTTTTGAAACCCTTGTATGATGAAGATGAGAAAGAATTAATTGGTGTTCTAGACACTTATGCAAAATGTGACCCTTTTTTAAGAAGTGATTCTTTTGAATATAAATTTAAAGTGACTTTTTAAAGAGATATTAGGGGATCTATTCAAGGGATGCTTTGGTCTGAGAAGAATTAGACTCTTTTGCTCCAAGAAGAAAGACAAAGAAAGAGTTGCTTACAGATAAACTTAATGAAAGAATTGTTTTGAGCGGGGAAGAAGCGGATAAATATAATGTTCCATTTAAAAAAAGTGAACTCGTAAATTACTTTTTTGAAAATAACCTTGAGAGTGAAATTCCAATGAATCTGGGAGTTCCTCAAATTGTTATGACTGCTTTGGCTCAATATGTTCATAAAAATCAAAGGGATTTATTATTGTCCGATTTGATTGGTAGGTATAGATTAATAAAGAATCTTGAGGATGAGAAAATTTTATAAGAAAATTTAGAAAGGCAAACAATATAAGTTTTTTTGAAGACACTTCATACACTCTTATTGATATTTATGTTAGAGATTTAGAAAACTAATGCCTATATCTTCCTCGGCGTTCTACTGCTGTAATTCTTTCAAATACTTTTTTCGATTCTTCTTTTCCAAGTTCTGTTTCATAAGATTTTGAAACTTCTTCAAAAAGTTCTTTCCAATGTTTGAAATGTTTTGCTTCGAGAGCTTGTTTTAATAAATGTAAGTCAACTGCTTTATCTTCGATTTTTCTTGAAATATATCCTAGGCCAAAATCAATGAAGAATATTTTGCCTTCAACGAATATCATGTTGCTAGTTGTTAAATCCCCATGGATGGTTTCATGTTTGTGTAAAAGAGCAATGTTTTTCCCAAGAGTTTTCATGATATTTTTTTGTTCTTTTAAAGAAAAATTATCTAGATGTTGTGAAAGTTTTTTCCCTGCAATATATTCCATTTTTATAGAATACTCTGGAGGATTGCCTATGTAGTTTGCTTCATTTCCTATGACTGTGATTACTGCGGGAACATCAATAATTTCTGAAGCTTTTTTCAATAGTTTTGTTTCCGCTTTTGTTCTTCTTTTTCTAATTGATTTATCTATTTCTGGAATTCGATAAGATTTTGAAGTTCTTGATTTGATAATAACTTTTTTTGATTTGTTACATTTGTTATTTGGCTCTGTTAAGGCATCTGATTCAGTAAGAATTATTTTTGCTTCTGCACCTTGTTGTAATAATTTTTGTTTCATTGTAATTTTCTCTTTTCCTTTTTTTCTTTTCTTCTGATTTTAAAAATATTTTTTTCAAGTATCAAAAGATATATTACAAGGGACATGAAAAAGAATAATTCAAATATTCCAGTCATTCCGAAAATAGTGAGAAAAAGCATTGATCCTCCAACTGTTATTAAAAGGAATTTTAATGATTTGATTGAAAGTTTTTTGTTCATTGAAGCGAGATATTTAGAAAAAGAATAAAGGGAGAAAACGAGCAATACAATAAATGCAAGTGACCAAAAAAGATGCAAATCAAAACTAAATCCCCTTAGCGCTTTTTCTACGGGTCCTTTTATTTTAGTTGGAGTTAAAACACTTAATATTAAAAAAAATCCCGAGGCGTATGCATATCTAAGAGATCTTTTGTTTCTGAAATTTGCTTCTCTGAATAAATGAACTAAGAAAATTACTAATAATATTCCTGTGAGAATTCCCCAAATTATGAATTCTAATCGATAGTTAAACCAATTTCCAATCATACTAAATGTGTAATTGAAAGGAGATTTGCTTATTCCAAGTATGAAAGTGAAAATTGGAATTGTTATAAATGCAAAGAGGATTATCTTTCGGTTTTTTTCTTCGTTCATTTTATCTTTTCTTCTATGAAGATTATTGCTAAGGAGATTAAAACTCCAATATCAACCACTAAACAGTATTTACAAATTGCTTTTAGAACGAAGATTTGTAAATACAAAAAATAAATTGCGAATACACTTCCGGCAATTATTCCAAGCTGGATTAATTTTTTTCTGTAACGGTTTGTTTTTCTTAGTTCAAAAATAGTTAGTATCGCAAGAATTGGAAATGCAATTAAACCAATGTGAGAGTTTTTTATTCCGAATGTTTTTTCGTATTGCGAGTTATTTACAATTGAACAACCAGAGTTTTCTCCGCATGCTTGTTCGATAGTCATTGTTGATAGAACTATTGATGCGATTGTTGCAATTAACATCATTATTAATATGATAAGATATTTTGTTTTGTTTTTCATTTTATTATATGGGAGAATTGATATAAAAATGTTAAGGTGTAATTGGTTCCAATTATTCTATAACCTTTATCATTTCTTTTAGAAGATTTTTCACTCTCTTACTTGAACCTCATCATTTTTTTCTTGCCAAACTTCTTCATCATTTTTTGCATAGCTTTCATATTCATGCCTTTTTCGGGATCGAATGAAGATTGTTCTTTTATCATGCTTTGGAGCATATCATATTGTTTTAATAAACTTCTCACGTCACTATTGTTAACTCCCGCGCCTTTTGCAATTCTTGAAATTCTTGAAGTTTGTTTTTGAATTTTTTCTGGATTCTCACGTTCTTCCTTCGTCATGGATTTTAAGATGTGTTCCCATTTCTTTATTTTTTCTTCTTGTGTGCCCAAGGCATTGTCAGGGATTTTTGCCTTTCCCAATCCTGGAATCATTCCTTTTATTTTGTCGAAACCCCCCATTTGGTTCATTGATTTAACCTGTTCAATTACATCTTCCAAACTTAATTTTCCTTCTTCAATTCTTTTTTGTATTTCTTCCTGTTTGTCTTCGTTAGTTATAGATTTTATTTTTTCGATTAAACTTTCTAAATCGCCCATTCCCAAAAGTCTTGATAGAAATTTTTTCGGATCAAATTCTTCGAGATCATTGATTTTCTCTCCAGTTGCAATGAAATAAATTCCTGCTTCCACTTCTGCACATGCTGTTAGTGCTCCGCCAGCTTTTGCAGTAGAATCCATTCTGGTGATGATTACTCCCGAAATATCTAATGCTGATTTGAAGTGCTCGGCTTGAGGTTTTGCAGCTTGACCAATATCAGCAGGCATTACTAAAATTGTTTCGGTTGGTTTTATTTTTTTATTAAGGGATTTTATTTCTTCTACAAGTTCTTTGTCTAAACTATGTCTTCCGGCAGTATCAATTAAAACTAAATCGTAATCTTTTAGTTTCCCTGATTTTTCTAGTGAATTCCAAAGTTTTTCAGCGTCGTTTTCTTCTAAATCGGTGAAAACGTTTAGGTTATTTTGTTTTCCAAGTTGCATCAATTGTTCTTTTGCTGCAGGTCGGTGAACATCTAAACCCACTAAAGCAACTTTCTTTCCACGTTTTGCAAACCAGTTTCCAAGTTTCGCGATTGTTGTTGTTTTTCCTGCTGCGTATAGGCCTACAAGCATGATTCTATTTTGCTTTTTAGAATTAAGTTCGAGCGTTTTTTTCTCTCCGAGGATTTTCGTTAGTTCATCATGAAGAAGTTTTATTATGTGTTCTTTTTTATCAATCTCTTTTATCCTTTCATCTAGTGCTCCTTTACGGATTTTATCTGAAATTTGTTTTACTAAAATTATATTTACATCGGCTTCAATTAATGCTCTTTGCAAATCTTTTACAACAATATCAACTAATTTTTTGTCGAGAAATATAGCATTCGCTATTTTGTCTGTTGTTTTTCTGAGTATATTTCCTAGTTTTTCTAGCATAGAAATACGAGTAAAAAGAAGATTATTAAGTTTTTGGGTTATCTTTGATTAACATAAATTATTGTATCTTTATAACTAATAAATTGTTTTTCATATTTTCTCTTTTCTTGTATAAATTTGTGGATATTTATCTTGTTTGATTCGTCTAGAATTATTTTTCCTAATTTGCTTTTTCTTGCTTTTATTTTATTCTAATCCCAATTTCTCAATAAATTTTTCTTTATCAAACGGTTCGAAATCTTCGTAGTTTTGTCCGGTGCCAAGGTAAAGGATTGGTTTTCCTGTTGTTGCTCCTACGCTTAAAGCTGTTCCACCTTTTTCGTCTATATCTGCTTTGCTTAGGATTATTCCATCTATTTTAACTGATTCATTGAAAGCCTTGACTTGTTCAACGATATCATTTCCTGTTATACTCTCTCCGACGAATATCTTTGTGTTTGGTTTGGTTATTTTTGTAACTTTTTCAATTTGCGCCATAAGATTTTTTTCAGTGTGCATTCTTCCTGCTGTGTCAATTAATACAACATCTAAATTATTTTTTTCTGCATATTTTATCGCATCAAATCCTACTGCTGCTGGATCAGAACCATATTCATGGGCAATTACATTTATGCCCAGTTTTTCTCCATGTTTTTTTATTTGTTCAATTGAAGCTGCACGGAAAGTATCTCCTGCTGCAAAAACACATGATAAATTATTTTTCTTAAGTAAATATGCAAATTTTGCGATAGAAGTTGTTTTTCCTGTTCCGTTAATCCCACAGAATAAAATTTTGTAGGGTTGGTTTTTGTTTTCTGGAATTTTTCTGAAGGTTTTTATTTTTTCAATTAAGTTAAATGGTTCAACTAAAATTTCTCCTATAACTTCTTTGAAAGTTTTTTGAATTTCTGATTCCATCTCTTTTTTAGAAAGTTCTTTTTCAATTAAACTTTTTTTTATTTTTTCAACAATCTTCTCTGCGATTTCTAATGCAACGTTATTTTCAATTAAGGACATTTCTAAATCTTCTGAATATTCTTCAAAATCTTCTTCTGAAAATTTTATTTTTCCAGAGATTATTTTTTTGAAAAAAGATTTTTTTTGTTTTTGTCCGTCATTTTTAGTAGATGAGTCCTGAATCTGTTCGGATATTTGTTCTTTTAGATCTTTTTCAATTTCTTCTAATTTCTCTAAATTAGGTTCGTATGATTCTGTTCCAGCATTAAACTTTTTTGGGGTTTCTAGGAATTCTGTTATTGTTTTAGTTTTTTCAATCTCTGGCTCTTTGATTTCTTCTGAAATTTCAGCAATTTCTTCTATTTCTTTTTCAAGAGAATTTTCTTTTTGTTTTTTCTTTTCAGCACTTTTCTTTTCACGAATTTCTTTTTTTGATTCCTTTTTTTCTTGGGGTATTTCTTTAATATCTTCAATTTCAGACTCTTCTGCCTTTTTTGAGATGTTTTTTGTCCAGTTTTTTAGCTTGTCTTTTAGTTTTTCAAACATATTTTTACGAGCTAAGAATTAGTTAATAATGTTTTGGTTTGTGTTATTTTGTTATCACTATTAATTTATCTAAATTTTTATAAAGAAATTGACTTTATTATTTGTATGAAAGGTATTTTGGTGATTCTGGATGGTTTGAGTGATTTACCACACCACCTTTTGAAAGGAGAAACTCCACTTGAGGCTGCGAGAACTTTGAACATGGATTTTTTGGCTACGCGTGGAGAGATGGGT
>CAYVIQ010000026.1:0-6487 GCA_964451595.1 Candidatus Woesearchaeota archaeon | reverse complement strand
ATGAAAATTATTATTTCTTAGTTAGCTTGTAGAAAAACTTCAAATCAGAATAGAAAGGAATTTCTTTTATCTTGTTTCTTCCTACCTGTAAAAACCAAATTATTATTACAGCGAATATGCTTCCGAAATACCAAAAGAACTTGTGGGCAGTATCTGCCCAAGAGATTTTCTCAACGAAAAAAATTCCTATTAAAAAAATTCTCAAAAGGTTTATCAATAAAAAAGATAAATATGCTAAGAGTAATAGTTTTAATCTCTTTTTTATTTTTATATTTGGAACAGAGATGTTTAAAATTGTTAAAAGAAGATACGCGGAACCTGCCACACATGGGCCTATAATCTCGAGAGAAATTGATTTCCCAGAGAAAATTAAAAGATTTCCATTGGCAAGCACTACTTTATAAAAAAGTTTGAATAGAAAGAATGAAGGATAAACAGTTATAATCTGAAAGAGTGATTGAAAAATAAAAACCCCAAAAATTGATAGAAATATCAAAATTGAATATCTATAAAAAATATCTTTTAGAGATTTGTTAACCCTTTTATTCATAATTACAAAAATAAAAAATGCTTTAAATAGTTTTAGAGCTTGAAATAAGAGTAATCAATTCCTTCTTTATCTGAGATTATTTCTTCATTGTTGTTCCAACCATCCATTTCAGGGTCATAAAAAATCTTGAGATATTCATTACTTGGATCTAAATCCAAATAATACGCATATGGATTTTCAGAAACAATCATTTCATCATCTTTTATTTTAATTAGAGATAATTCTAAAACTTCTGGAATTGAATCTCCATCAATATCATAAATTGAAGATTTTACAAAAACTTCTTTATCAGAATATAGTTTTTCTAAATAACTGCCAATTAAAACTTTTCTATCTTGATAATTCCTGAATTTTCCGGGAAGAAAATCTTGAGCATTTGAATTAATAGAATTAATAGCAAACATTGAAGAAAATGCCAAAGGTAAGAGAAGTCTATTTAGGGATTTTCGCATTTTGATAAAAGAAAAAATTATTTTCTTCTTGCAATTTTAACTGCAACAAAAATTATAACTATCACAAGAATTAAATTAAGGAAACCGATTCCCCAAATATGCCAGTTATCTCTGTTTATTGAAAATCCTGTTAATCCGAATAAAGAGCTCTTTTCAACTGTGACTGAAACAGGCTGAGATGCAACCAACTTATTATCTGATAAAACTTCCAAGTTAAATAGCTTATCTCCTTCAGCTTCTTTGTTAACTTTTAATGTGATTAATACTTTCTGTGACTGACCAGGCTCAACAGTAACTGAACTTCTAGATAAATCCGCAGAAGTAGCCCATTCAGAATAACCTGCAGCATTCAAAAGATACTCTGATGTTTTTGATCCGGAGTTAACAATAGTTGCTTCTATAACTAAATCTTCTCCAGATTTTCCACCAGATTGAAGAGTCGCACTAACCGCAACCTTGCCAACTGAACAGTCGCCAGTTACGATTATTGATCTAGAAAATGAAGATAATTCATCATCATTATCTGCTTCATATGTGTCTCCATCCTCATCTAAAACATAAAACTTAACGCTATGTGAACCTGTTTTAGCATCTTCTGGAATTTCAATATTAATGTTAAAAGATGTTTTGTCAAAATCGTTGTTAAGATCTCCTATTTGTAAATATTCTACAATATCAAAATCAGGAATTACAATTTTGACTTCAACATTATCTTGATCTTTTTCACCAATGTTCCACACTTCTCCTGAAATTTGAAGTGTTGAATCACAAGATAAAGATTCTGGCATTTCCAAATCATAGATTATTGTAAAATCTTTCTCAATAATCACATTAAAATCTTCATCAGCTGAAACACAAGTTCTTTCGTTATCGTGACTTGAATCTTTATCATCAACATCCCCAGTTGCTCTTGCATATAACTTCAATGAATCTGAATCAAGTAAATCTTTGAAATGATCAAGGTCCAAACCATCATCAAGTTTGAAAGTGAAAGTTATTACTTCGTCCTCATCGCTATCCAAATCAAATTTATCTTCATCATCAACTTTTATTGCCCAATCTTCATTTTCTTCGTCGTAAAGACCCCATTCAACTTTTACATCCTGCAAATCATAATTAGAAGGGTTTTCTATAGTTAGCTCTATTTCAATGGTATCTAAAGGGAACCATTCATCATCATTTCCATAACCAGATACAACTTTCCAATCAGAGATTTCTACGTCCAAATAATTGAAATCTTCGTATTCACAAAAATCATTTCTTAATGAAATTTTTTTAGATTCATCCTCAGAGGTATTTCCATTTGAAACTGTCAAGGTTGTACTATAATCTTCTTTAGGGAAATTAAAATCGAAACTTGAATGAACAGTATAATTTACAGTAAGAGATTGGAGACCTCCTTCCGAGACGTCGTATAAATCGATTACTTCAAAAGAGATTGTATTTGATCCGTCTGAGATGTCCGAGAAATAAAGAGTTATTGGTTCGGAAGCCGTTGTGTTTTCAACAGTAACTTCAAAAGAATGATCTCCTATGTAATTATCTAAATTATCTTGTGTAGAAAAAGTAAAAGCACTCGTCAATCCAATTAAGAATACGAATGCAAAAATGCCTGCAATTATGAAACTTAATGATTTAGTTTTCATTTTGTTGTAATTTTGGAGTTACTATGGTTTATAAAGATTTCTATTTTTTTGTATATATGTTAGATGGAGTTTCAAAACATTTATATAATTTAATTTATAGATTAGATAATGGTTCTGAAATCGAGGGAAAACGAAATTGGTGCTTGGTCTTTTTTGATTGGGGTTGTTTTGGCGATTGTTATTGGTTTGGCAACAGCTTTTATTTCTTATGATAATATACAAGCGCTCAGTTCTCCTATTTATGCATTTTTAGTTATACTTGGGCTCATAATTGGATTTTGGAATGTTCCGAGTGGAAAGGATTCTCAGAAATTTTTGATTGCGGGTGCAGTGCTTGTAATTGTAAGTAAGTTTGGAATGGAAAGTGTTACGGGTTCACTTATTGGAATTGGGATTGGTGACGCAGTATCTTCGGTATTTGGTGCTTTGTTAGTATTGTTTGTTCCTGCAACAATTGTTGTTGCTTTGAAAAATGTTTTCTCTGTTGCGAAGGTATAAATGTTAACGTAATATTTTCTAGAAAATCTTAGATAATTTAAAACTTTGTAGTCTTATTATTTTCTTCCATTATTTTAAGAAGATTTTGTAAATTAGAGTCATGTTTCTTAAATTCATTGGGATAATCTCTTGTTGCGAGTGCAACTAAATCAAATGTTCTTGAATTTACTGCATAGAAATCTATTTTATTTTCTAAAATATTATGGATATCATTAAGCGCTCTTTCATAAATTTTTTTAAAAGTCTTATCGCCTTCGATTGCTTCCTTAATCAGATAAATGTCAATTGTAAAATTGTAAAGAGGATTATTGCTTGGGGCAAGAGTCATATTAATAGAAATCAAGATCTTTCTTTTCTTTTTCAGGTTTTGGAATATCTTTGTGGATTTTAGCAAATGAAGGTGTTGCAATAACTAAATTCTCGCCGAATCCTGCAATTGTTCCTTCAAGTGCGTCAGTTGTTTTTTTAACTTTTGAAACAGCTCTCTTAAGTTCAATAGGATCCTTCTGTCGAAGAGGTTTTATATCGATTACAGCAATTGTGTAACCTTCTCTTAAAGAATTTAGAACTTCTGTAACGTCATCATATTGTTTTAAAACAAATAGTTTTACGATAACTTTATTTTCTTGAGGTTTCTGAGTTTCAAGATCGATTTCAAGGTATTCATCTCCTTCATCAGATCCCATAGAATCGGAAAACATCTTTTTTATTTTATCGAATGCCATGGTAAAATTATATTTGAGATGTTTATAAAGATTTCGTAACTTTATTGTATATTATTTGGTATTAAGAACTTCTTCTCTTAAATCTTCAAGTTGTTCGTTAAGAGATGCTTCTTGTTTATCCAGATTATTCATTCGTAAATCAAGAATTTTTTTCTTATTTTTCAAATCTTCGTTTATTGAATCTTTATTAGATTTTATCATTAGTTGACCAACAATCTTGAAGACTTCTTCACCAGAATCTTTAATAGCCTCTATAGCAGTATTTGTTTCGGAAAGTTCCATTTGAAAAGCTTGTTTTTGAAGAAGTATATTCTGTAAGCTCTGTTCAAGGATTTGCATTTCTTGGATTTTCTGGTGATCCATTTGAAATTATATCGCTTTAAGCGTTTTTACTTTTGTTCGTGGTTTGAAAAAGATTTTACTCCCACAATTTGGACAGATAAATCTTTTATCCAAATCATTAGTTGTAATCTTCTTCCCACATTTGAAACATTTATATTGTGCCATTTTGATTATTCCTCATCTAAAGAGTATGCGTTGTCCGCAAAAACTTTTCCTGTTTTTGAACATTTCCAAATTCCTGCTGCCAATCTTTTAGCAATTCCTTTCGGATGAAATGGGGACTGTTGTTTAACTCTTTGTTTTGATTCTACTTTTACAAGTCTATCTCTAGTTCTTTTTCCATATCTTGCTCCGAACCTTCCTGCTGATTTTGTTTTTTTTGATTTTGTTGGCATTTTAGTTTTCCACACTCAAACAAGTTTGAGTGTTTAATAAAAATTCCTTTGGAATTTTCACGTTGTCCACCCTGTGAGTCAAACAATGGGGATACCCGGATTTGAACCGGGGTCATGAAGTCCCAAACCTCATAGGCTAACCAGGCTACCCCATATCCCCATATTTAATTGGGAAATGAAGTTAATTTATAAAGTTATTTCTTCTTTGCTTTTTCTTCAGCAGCCTCTTTAGCAATTTGCTCTTGCTTCATGAGTTTATCCTGTTGTGATTTTAATACAGCAAAGTTTGAATCTAATTCTTTCTTCTTTTCTTCGGGTGTTACAATTCTTTCTTCTGAAATCTCTTTATCATATTTTCCTTCTTCGATTTCATGGACAACTTCTTTAGCAGGTTTACCTTCGATTAAAATTCCTAAACTAACACAAGTTCCAGCAACAAGTTTTACTGCAGCTTTCAAATCTTTTGCAAGAAGATTTTGCATCTTGGTTTTAGCGACAGAAATAATTTGTTCAATTGAGGCACCTGCACTCTGGAATTTTTTTTGTTGTGCTGAGCCTTTTGCAATATTTAATTCTTTTTTTAACAATTCCGAAACTGGAGGTGAGAAAACTTTTATTGTAAAGGATTTTGTTTTTGTATTTACATCAAGTTCAACTGGAACTTTTAATCCCTTGAAATCTTTTGTAGCATCATTAACTTCCTGTATAACTTTATTAATAGGAATTCCTGCTGGTCCAAGTTTTTGACTAAGTGCCGGACCCGGCTTCATGCTTCCACCTTCTGCTAATAATTTAATTTGCATTTAATATTCCTCGTCAGAATCTCCTTCAGATTCTCTTCGGATAACTTTTACATTATCCAATTTAATTGTAACTGGTAGTGGCACTACTGCACCAAGCAAGCTTACCACAACTTCTTCTTTCTGTTTGTCTATTCTTAAAACTTTTGCTTTTTCTCTCTTGAAAGGTTCCGAAAGAATTTCAACAATGTCGCCTTCTTCGATTGAAATTGTTTCTACTGAAGGTTGCACCATTCCTTCAATTTCTTCATATGAAATTGTTTTAGGAATTATTCCTTTAACATAAGGTAAATTGAAAACTGCTTCTTCTGCAGAATCACGGTCCTCAGCCTCGAGAATGATATAGCCTCTAAGTCCAGCAGGTCTTGAAACAGAATATGCGCTAATATCTTTCTTTTGAACTCTTTCTGCAATCATGTCTAAAGCTCTTTCTTCCTTGTTTGTTGTTACTTTTATAATGAAAATCATTTTACTTTGCTCCAGCTAGGATATAAAATCCTAGAAAGATATATTTACGTGATATAGAGGGTTTATAAATCTTACTTCCAATATCTTTTGGCAAGATTTGTTACAAAATCTTTTTCTTGTCTAGAGAGAGTGGGAAAATACATTCTGGTAGCAAAAACTTCTAATTTATTTCCTTCATGAATTTTAAAGTCTTCGCATCCAATGATGACAGGTTTTTCATTTCCTTTCATAAAAGAATGCCAAACCATAAAAAGATGTTTGTTTTTTCTATTTCTCTTCAGAGATTTTCCAAGATAAACTCCTTCTGATTCATAATTGTAACAGCTCATAAAATATTTTTCAAATTTTATTCTGTGCATAAAAGCAATATTATCTAAAATTAATAAGTATTTATGTTATTTTTCATGATAGATTACAAGTTTTGGACGTTTCTCTGAATCGGAATTATCACTTGAATAAAAGTTTCCTCCAGACATATCTTCCAACGTTGAGATTTCAAATCCATAATTCTCATCCGAGGAAATCCATTCTTCGACTGTTGAAGTTACGTCGACAGAATTCCATTGAGTTTCTCCATTTGGAAAATCCGATTTTTTTATTAAACTTGTTTG
>CAYVIQ010000025.1:0-6552 GCA_964451595.1 Candidatus Woesearchaeota archaeon | reverse complement strand
TTATTTTATCGACGGTAAAATCTTAGAAAGATTTATAAAGTGAAGTTCATTTTTTTGTTGATAAATTAAAGTTTTGTTTAAAACTTCTATACTAAGATGTCAGAAAAGAAAGATTACGGTGCCGAATCTATAAAAGTTTTGGAAGGTCTCGAAGGAGTTCGGAAGAGACCTGCAATGTATATTGGTTCGACAGGTAAGGAAGGATTACATCATTTGATTTACGAGGTTGTTGATAATTCTGTTGATGAAGCTTTGGCAGGTTTTTGTAAAAAAATCTCAGTAACCCTCAATAAAGATGGTTCTGTGACTGTTGAAGATGATGGGCGAGGTATTCCGGTTGATATTCATCCTCAATTTAAAATTCCTGCAGTTCAGGTTGCATTGACTAAACTTCACGCAGGAGGAAAATTTGATAAAAAGTCTTATGCAATTTCAGGAGGATTACATGGTGTTGGTGTTAGTTGTGTTAATGCTCTTTCGACAAAATTAATTGTAGAAATTAGTCGTGATGGTAAAATTTATAGCCAAGAGTATTCAAGAGGAATTCCAACAAATAAATTAATTGTTACTGGAAAGTCGAATTCAACAGGTACAAGAGTGACTTTCTGGCCAGATGGTGAGATTTTTTCAACATTGGATTTTGATTATAAAATTCTTGAAACTAGATTTAGGGAAGTAACTTTCTTAAATGCAGGTCTTAAAATAAACTTAATTGATGAGAAGAGAGGGAAAATTCAAGAATTTTATGCTGCTGGGGGTTTAATAGAATTTGTTAAGTGGATAAATAAATCTAAAGAAGTTTTACATCCTAAACCAATTTATTTTAAGCGTGAAGGAGAAGATAATACTGAAGTGGAAATTTCTGTTCAATATAATTCAAGTTATCAGGAAAGTATTTATGGATTTGTAAATACAATTAATACTGTCGAGGGTGGAACGCATGTTTCAGGTTTTAAGACTGCATTGACAAGAGTTCTAAATGATTACGCAAAAAAGAAAAATTTGTTAAAGGGAGGAGAATCTCTTACAGGTGATGATGTTCGAGAGGGTTTATCTGCAGTTGTTAGCGTGAAGATAGCTGATCCTCAGTTTGAAGGTCAGACAAAAACAAAATTGGGCAACTCAGAAATTAAGGGATTTGTTGATTCAATTGTTACAACTGCTTTATCTGAATTCTTTGAGGAAAATCCTACCATTGCTAAAAAGATTGCACAAAAATCAATGGATTCTGCTAAGGCAAGATTGGCTGCTAAGAGAGCAAGAGAATTAGTTAGAAGAAAAAATGTTTTTTCTCTTGGAGGTCTTCCTGGAAAACTTGCGGATTGTTCAAGTAAAAAAAATGATGAGAGTGAGTTATATCTTGTTGAGGGAGAAAGTGCTGGTGGAAGTGCTAAGATGGCGAGAAATAAAGAAACACAAGCAATTCTTCCGTTACGAGGAAAGATTTTGAATGTTGAGAAATCTAATCCTTCTAGAGCTTTATCTTCAGAAGAGATTACTAATATGATTACAGTTATTGGGACAAGTGTGGGAGATAATTTTGATATCTCAAAAATTCGATATAAAAGGATTATAATAATGACAGATGCAGATGTGGATGGTGAACATATTAAGACACTTCTGCTTACATTTTTTTATAGGTTTATGCCTGAATTAATTAAACAGGGAAATATTTATGCGGCTATGCCTCCTTTGTTTAGAATAAGAAAGGGCCAGAAAGATTATTATGTTTATACTGATAACGAATTAGAAAAGGCTAGAAAAACTATGAATATTGCTGAGGGAAGTGTTACTCGATTTAAAGGTTTAGGAGAGATGTCTTCAACTCAGCTTTGGGAAACTACAATGAATCCTAAAACAAGAAAATTGAAAAAGATTTATATCGAAGATGCTGTTGAGGCTGATCAAGTATTTTCAATGTTGATGGGAGATGATGTTCAAGCTCGTAAAGAGTTTATACAAGAAAATGCTGATAAGGCAGAGTTGGATGTTTAAAATGGCAAAGAAAAATATGCAATTTTCAATGCCCCTTTTTAAAAAATAAAAAATGACAAAGAAGAAAAAATTAGCAACACCTGAATGGATATTGGAAGGTTATGATAGTCCTGAGGCTTATGCAAAAGCAAAAGGTGTTGGCGGTAAGAAGAAGGCAGGGAAGACATTTAAAATTCGAGAGTGTCCAAAGTGTGGGAGTGACGAAGTGGGGTTGGTTTTAAGTAATAGTGATGCTGAAGAAGATTCAAATACTGGAAAAAGTTGGGAATGTCGAAAGTGTGGTTGGGTTGGTTCTGAAGTAAATGAGAAGGAATTGACTGAAGATGAATTAATGAAATATCTTGATGAAAAGGAGGAAGAAGTAGCATAATGGAAGAAAATATTGAAGAAAATTTAGAAGCTCTTGAAGAAGAAAAAGAAGAATATTTAGCGTCGCATCCTGAAGAAGATTCTGAAGATGAAGAACTTGAGGAAGAAGTTGATGTTGATGTTGAGGAAACAGAATTTAGTTTGACTGAAGATGAAATTGATGAATGGATTGTTAAGCTAACTGAATTGAAAGTTGAGAGGAATCCAATTGAATTAGAAGTTGACGATGAGACAACTTTAAAAATAAGTTTTGAAGAAAGTTCGGAAGATAGCGAGGAGGAAGGAGAATGACTGAAGATAAAAAAATAGTCGAAGATGCTGGGAAGGGGATAGTTCATACAGAAGTTACTAGTGAGATGAAAAAATCTTATTTAGATTATGCTATGAGTGTTATTGTTTCAAGGGCTATCCCTTCTGTAGAAGATGGTATGAAACCTGTTCAGAGAAGAATTTTATATTCAATGCAACAGCTTGGATTAAAACCAAATACTCAAACTAAGAAGTCGGCAAGAATTGTTGGAGATGTTATCGGTAAATATCATCCTCACGGTGATTCTGCTGTTTATGAAGCAATGGTTAGAATGGCACAGGATTTTTCTTTGAGATATCCTTTAGTTTTTGGTCAAGGTAATTTTGGTTCTATTGATGGAGATAGTGCTGCTGCGATGAGATATACTGAAGCTAAACTTAATGAAATGGCTTATGATATGATGGAAGATCTTGATAAGGAAACTGTTAATTTTATTCCTAATTATGATGGTTCTTTAAAAGAGCCAGAGTTGCTTCCCGGAAAATTACCGACGCTAATTCTAAATGGTGCAACAGGAATTGCTGTTGGAATGGCTACTAATATCCCTCCACACAATTTGACTGAGATTTGTGATGCAATTGTTTCTTATGTTAAAAAACCAGAAATTACTTTTGAAGAGTTGACTGAAATTGTTACTGGACCGGATTTCCCTACAGGAGGAAGTGTTACTGGAGATATGTTAGAACTTTACAAAACGGGGAGAGGTAAGATGATTATGCGTGGAAAAACCAATACAGAAAATTCAAGAAATAAAGAAGCAGTTGTGATAACTGAAATTCCTTATATGTTAAATAAAACTATCTTAATTGAGCAAATTGCTAAACTTGTTCAGGATAAAAAAATAAAGGATATCTCGGATTTGCGTGATGAATCTTCAAAAGGTAAAATTAGAATTGTTTTGGAGCTTAAGAAAGATGCTAATTCTAAATTTATAATTAATTCTCTTTACAAATATACCCGTTTACAGGATAATTTTAACGTGAATTTGTTAGCATTGAATAAAGGGAGACCAAAAGTTATGAATTTAAAAGAAGTTCTTGAGGCATATGTTTCTCATAGAAAGTTAATGATTACAAATAGAACTAAATATGATTTGAGAAAAGCAAAAGAAAGGCAGGAAATTGTTGAAGGTCTTTTAATCGCTTTGAATGATATAGATAAGGTTATTGAGTTAATTAAAAAATCGAAGACGAAACAAGATGCATTTGATACTTTGATCAAGGATTATAATCTTTCTAAGAGACAATCTGAAGCGGTACTTGAAACAAAATTGCAACAGCTTACTTCTTTAGAAGTTGGAAAATTAAAAGAAGAATCTAAATTGCTTCAGGAAAAAATCTCAAAATATGAAAAGATTCTTGCAAATATTGAGGAAGTCTTGAGAATTATTATTCACGAAGTTAATGATTTGAAAAAAAGATATGGGGATAATCGTAGAACAACTGTTTTGAAAACTATAAAGGAGATTCAAGAAAAAGATTTGGTTCAGGAAAAAGAAGTTGTTGTTACAATTACAGATAAAGGTTATTGTAAAAGAATGGATGTTCAATCTTATAAAGAGCAAAAGAGGGGAGGAAGAGGAGTTATTGGTTCTGGATTAGCGACGGGAGATTTTGTAAAGCAATTAATTACTTGTTCAACTCATGATTATTTAATGTTCTTTACTTCAAGAGGAAGATTGCTTTGGTTAAAGACATACGATATTCCTGCCGCAGAAAGATATAGTAAAGGAAGATCTGTTGCTAATTTGTTAAATTTAAAGGACGAAACTGTAACAAATGTTCTTTCTGTTAAGAATTTTGAGGATAGTCTTTTTATGGCGACTCGTGCTGGACAAGTTAAGAGAATTTCTTTGAAGCACTTTTCTAAACCTCGGGCTTCAGGGATAAAAGCTATTAATTTGCCTAACGATGAATCTGATTTACTGATTGGGGTTGAAATTGTTAAGAAAGGTCAAGAAGTTTTAATGGCGACGAAGAAGGGTAAAGCAATTAGATTTAATGCAGAAGACGTTCGTGAAATGGGTAGGTCTAGTTATGGGGTTACGGGAATAAAATTAGATAAGGATGATGAAGTTGTTTCTTTAGAAGTTCTTGAGACTGAAGCTATTATTACTATTACAGAAAATGGTTATGGTAAGAGAACTACAGTTCAAGATTATAGAAAAACTGCACGAGCGGGTAAGGGAGTTATTAATGTTAAAGTTTCGGATAAAACTGGAAATGTTGTCACTACTGTTGCTGTTAACGATAAAGATGGAATAATAATAACTACTGCTAAAGGTATGGTGATAAGAACTGGTTTAGATAATATCCGAGTTATGGGACGTGTGGCTCAGGGTGTGAGGATTGTAAAACTTCAACCTGATGATAAAGTTACTGATTTGATTAAGGTGATTAATGAAGAAGAAATTGAAGAATCTTTGAAGTAATTCTTTTTTTGAAAAATTTTTTAAACTCTTTTTTCTTTAGTTTTATATGGGGTGTGGTAACAAGAGAGGTTTGTCGACAATCGTTTCGACGTTGTTGATTTTATTGCTTGTTTTTGTTTCAGTAAGTTTGTTATGGGTTGTTGTAAGAAATGTTATTCAGACTGGGACAGAGCAGGTTACTTTGGGTAAATTAACTTTAGATCTGGAAATAGAAGAGGTTGTAATCTCAGGAACTTCTCTAAATGTTCGTGTTAAGAGAAATTCTGGAGAAGGAACTTTTACAGGATTAAGTTTTATTTTATCTGATGGAGATAGTGCAGAAGTTATTGAAGTAAAGAATGTTTCTATGAATGAATATGTTTCAAGAACTTTTACAATTTTACCTCAAAATCTTCCTGTGAGTAATATTCAGAATGTTGAAGTTGCTCCGATATTTACTTTGAAATCGGGAAAAGAATCTGTTGGCGATGTACAAGATAGTTATTCTTTAATTAGTTAATTCTTAAAAATTTTTAAAAAATTAAGTTACCTGAAATAGTTGTCATTTGTAATTACTTTTCTATTTAATCTTAAGTTTTTTAAAGAAGAATTTTGTTCATTTATTATGTTAATTGGATTGGTTGGTAAACCTTCAGTGGGTAAAAGTACTTTTTTTAAAGCTGCAACTTTAGCAGAAGTTGAAATTGCTTCGTATCCATTTACCACAATTAAAGCTAATCATGGTGTAGGTTATGTTAAAGTAGATTGTATTGATAAAGAATTTAATACCCAGTGTAATCCTCGTACGGGTTTTTGTATAAATCATAATCGATTTGTACCTGTTGATTTAATGGATGTTGCAGGATTGGTTCCGGGAGCTTCTGAGGGAAAGG
This sequence comes from Candidatus Woesearchaeota archaeon, assembly GCA_964451595.1. Lineage (GTDB taxonomy): Archaea > Nanobdellota > Nanobdellia > Pacearchaeales > GW2011-AR1 > MWBV01. The sequence goes on along the minus strand of CAYVIQ010000025.1, from coordinate 575 downwards.
GTTTAGGAAATCAATTTTTAGATGATTTGAGGGAAGCGAATGTTTTTATTCAATTAGTAGATTGTTCTGGAACGACAAATGCTGAAGGAAAATTACTTGATGAAAATGAGACGTATGATTTTACATACGATATTATTTTCTTAGAGAAAGAATTGGATAATTGGTATTATAATATTCTAGTCAAGGCTTGGAAGACTTTTGCGAGGAAAATTGAAATAGAGGATGTTAAATTTTCAGAGGCTGTTGCAAAGCAGTTTTCGGGTTTGAAGGTTAAAGAAGAACATGTTAAATCTGTTTTGTTGAAATTAGGTTTACCTGAAAGAGCTTCGGTTTGGAATGATGAAGAGTTGATGAAATTTGCAAATGGTCTTAGGAGGGAAAGTAAACCGATGATAATTGCGGCAAATAAAATTGATAGTCCTAAGGGAGAAGAGAATTATATAAAATTAAAAGATAAGTTTTCTGATTATATTGTTGTTCCTTGTTCTGCTGATTCGGAGTTAGCTTTGAGACAGGCAGCAAAGTCTGGTTTGATTGAATATATCTCTGGAGAAAAAGATTTTAAAATTTTGAAG